>JAUQWR010000357.1 GCA_030835065.1 Candidatus Kapaibacterium sp. | reverse complement strand
TATATTCTTCGAAATCTTCGATATTACGGCGAGCTACACCAGTATCCATAGCAGCTTTAGCAACTGCAGGAGCTACCCAGGTAAGTACACGTGGATCGAATGGTTTTGGAATAATATATTCTCTTCCAAATACTAGTTCTTCTCCGCCGTAGGCACGTTTTACGATTTCCGGTACATCTTCTTTAGCCAATTCAGCAAGAGCATAAGCAGCTGCACGCTTCATTTCTTCGTTGATAGCTTTAGCATGAACGTCTAATGCACCTCTGAAAATGAAGGGGAATCCTAATACGTTATTTACTTGGTTTGGATAATCCGAGCGTCCTGTAGCCATAATAATATCTTTACGAACTTCCCAAGCATCTTCAGGCATAATTTCTGGATCTGGATTTGCCATAGCAAAAATAATAGGATTATCTGCCATAGTTTTAACCATATCTTTAGTTACGCAATCAGCTTGCGAAAGTCCACAAAATACATCTGCACCATTAAGTGCATCAGCTAATGTGCGAGCATCAGTTTCTATTGCAAAATCTTCTTTGTAAATGTTCATACCTTTTGGTCTACCTTTGTAAATAACGCCAGCAGAATCGCACATCAAAACGTTTTCTGGTTTAACACCCAAAGAAATATGGAATTTTGCACAAGCGATACCGGAAGCACCGGCACCATTATAAACAACTTTTACTTCGTCAATTTTCTTACCAACTATTTCTAATGCATTCAATAATGCTGCACCAGAAATGATTGCTGTACCGTGTTGGTCATCGTGAAATACAGGTATATCAAGTCTTTTCTTTAGTTCTTCTTCGATATGGAAGCATTCCGGACCTTTAATATCTTCGAGGTTGATGCCACCAAAAGTTGGTGCCATAACTTCGCATACTCTAACTATCTCGTCAATTTCTTTTGAATTTAATTCAATATCAAACACATCAATATCAGCAAAGGATTTGAAAAGAACGCCCTTACCTTCCATTACAGGCTTGCCTGCGTGTGCTCCAATATCGCCAAGACCCAAGACTGCAGTACCATTTGAAATTACAGCTACCAAATTTC
>JAUQWR010000356.1 GCA_030835065.1 Candidatus Kapaibacterium sp. | reverse complement strand
ATTGATCTGATTAAAGTACTTGAAAATATTGTTTCTAAATTTGATTGTGTTAATTTAGAAGCATTAGATAGTCTTCAATTAATAAATCGTCATGATACAAAATTTCTTTTCAGTTCTGATAATGTTCCCGATCTACTAATGTCTTTGAGTAGAAACTATAATCTTCTTGAAGTAAATTCTAAAAGAATTTTTAATTATGAGAATATATATTTTGATACTAAAGACCTAAAATTATTTACTTCCCACCACAATGGGAAATTAAACAGATTCAAAGTAAGATACAGACACTATTGCGAAGTTGATAAATATTTTTTTGAATTAAAATTTAAATCTAATAAAAAGAAAACTTATAAAGACAGATTCCCAAAAGATGGATTTGAAACTCATATCAATGGCGGGGCTGATTTGCTATTAGAGCAAAAAGCTCATTTAAATGCCGATGAATTGTTTCAATCACTAAAAGTAATGTATAAAAGAATTACATTAGTCAATAAACATAGTGCCGAAAAAGTAACTATAGATACTGATATAAAATTTATTGCTAATTCCAGGCTTGTTCATATACCTGCTTTGGCAATTGCTGAAATAAAACACGAAAAAAGAAGTAAACACACTGACTTTCATAGTTTTATGCAGTCTAGGCATATACATCCGCATAGTTTGAGTAAGTATTGTTTGGGAATATTATTGACTAATGACGATGTTAAATATAACTCTTTTAAATCAAAATTAAGGATAATTAATAGGATTTGCGATGGATATACTACAAGGCGGAACATTCGAGCAGCTATCTCTACTGACTCCGGGAACGTTTTGGGACTTTTTGATAAGATTTTCTTTTAATATCGGTATTATTTATATAATTGCCAGACAAATTTATTTCAGACTCAGACCCAATAGAGATTATCTGTTTATCATGTTCATTTTCAACATGATTGTTTTTTTTGTTTGCTATATTCTTAGTAGTGCCAAGCTTAGTCTTGGTTTTGCTTTTGGTATTTTTGCAGTTTTTTCTATTCTGAGATACAGAACTATGATGGTGCCTATAAAAGAAATGACATATATGTTTATTTCTATTAGCATAGCCATCATCAATGCATTAAGTTATAATGGCATTAGCATTGGTTTAGTTTTGTTTACTAATTTTGCTCTCATTGGTTTTATTTTCTTGTTAGAAAAAACATGGGTCAAAAACGAACTTAAGCAAACTGTTATTTACGAAAAAATTGAACTTATCAAACCAACTCATCATAATGAACTTATGAACGATTTGAAAACTCGAACAGGTTTGAATATACATAGATTTGAAATTGGTAAAATTGATTTTCTAAGAGATGTAGCTCGTATCGATAT
>JAUQWR010000355.1 GCA_030835065.1 Candidatus Kapaibacterium sp. | reverse complement strand
TACGGCTTTAGCTTCTTCTAATGAACCACAGCTAAAGTATTATAACTATACTGCATAGTAATATTCTTACTTCTTCTTCTTTTCAGCTTCTTCTAAGAAGCTACATCTTTCCCGAAATCAATCCTTAACAAACCTAACATTTTTACTCTGCATATCAGAGTTAATTAATATTAAATTATAAATCCCCTTAGCAAGCTCTCTTACATCAATCTGATCACCATTTCCGATTTTGCCACTCAAAACATTTTCACCAAGATTATTAAAAATAATAAAATCACTCACATCTTTAATATTCACTCTGATAAAATCATTCGCAGGGCAAGGATAAATACTAATATTATCAAAATTTTCATTTACTTCAACAGAATTAATACCCAAATCAGATAATTTAGCTTTCATAAACCCACGTCCACCAGTTGCAAGATAAACCTCATCTCCAATAATTTTCACATAATTTATCTTCGCCAAAGGTTTAGGAGTAAGATTATCGGAATAAGTCATTCCATAATCAGAAGAATACAACAAACTGCCGCTAGTAGATACAAAAACATTTTTATTTAATATATCAATATTATTCAACACATAACTAAATTTTTCGTACAAATTCTTCCAATTACTAGAATTTTTATCCATAAATAGAATCTTATATGTCTTAGTAATTGCAATCAATCCGGAGTTATTCTCAACAATATCAGCAATATTTTGAGATTGGCTAAATATTTTCCAAGAATCATCAGCGATAGATTTAACATAAGACTGATCATAGCTCAAGGCATACAAAGAATTACCAATTCTCTTTACAGTATTCATATAATTAGTTTCAATTGAATTTTCCAAAATCCAATCTGCACCTTCATCCTCAGAATAATACAAACCCATTGGATTAATTATAGCAAAAATTTTATTATCAAATATCTCAATATCATTAATTTTCAATTCAGGCAAAGCAGAATTCAAACTCTCAAAATCAACTCCATTATCAGATTTGTAAAGTCCGTGATTAAACGAAGATACATATATGCTGTTATTCATTTTTGAAATTTCACTCACATCATTAAGCGGGCAATTGGTTTTGCTCCAAGTCTCCCCTTTGTCTTTCGAAACATATAGCCCGATACCATCCACAGCGCCATACAGTCTTTCAGAATCAGAAAATATTCTGGAAGAATTAAATTTATTCATACCATTAGACATAAACCTAACATCGTTTAAATCACTTAAATTTATCTCAGCAATACCGGGTCCCCACACAGCAGCATATAATTTACCTTTGTAAACTTGCAATTGATTTACACCGTAATTCCTAAGTTTTTCGACATACTTCCATTTATCTTCGAAAATACCTTTATACAAAACCCCAATTTCAGAAGCAACATATATAGTAGTATCAATCACAATAAAATCTTTAATACCTTTAATTTTATAGCTATCGTTCTGAACCATCCAATCGACACCAAAATTAGTCGAAAAATATATACCGTACTCGCCCATACTAAAGATACTAAGATTGACTTTCTGATTCTTTTTAATCATAAAATCAAAAACATTTTCCATAAACTTCCAAGAAATGCCATTATTAATCGAATAAGCAATCCCTGAATCATAGGAACCCAAAACTATAGTATCTCCTGAAACTTCTATATCAATGATATTAAGATATGGAATTTGTTCTTCAAAGAATTTTATATTTTTCCCATTGTCTGTAATTCTATACAAACCGGATTTTGTACCAACCAATAGATTGCCGTCTTTGTCAATTTCAAACACATTGCATTGAATATTTGCAAACACTTTAGGAAAAGTTTCTAAATTATCAATAGAATAATAGAGGTTAGAACCAGCAATAAACAATGTATCATCTTTTCTGAGGATAAAATCGATAGGATTAATATTTTTGGATAAGCTAATGTTTTCCCATGAATTACCAAGATCAGTACTCTTATATAAATAATAAGAAGAAGCCAAAAACAGCTTGTCATCCAAATATACTTTATTTATATAATCTCCGCTAATGCCATTATTTATCTCTTTCCATTGTGCATTGGCAATGTAAACAAACAAAAATACAATTAGAAAAACTGACTTTTTCATAACAAACCCTTTAGACACTAAAGAAAGTCAAATATAATAATATTAATTAACAGTTTAAAAATTAAATGTTACAAAATCAACAAATATTTATTCTAAAACTAAATTTTAAATTTATTTTAAATCAATTAATTTCACTAAATTTGTATTTCGTAAAAAAGTGAATTTAATAACGAAATTGATAGAAAATAATGGCGTTATTCAGATTTTTTTCAAATGACGTAGCAATTGATCTCGGCACTGCCAACACTCTAATCTGGGTTAAAGGCAAAGGAGTTGTATTAAACGAACCTACAATCGTAGCATTCGACAGATCCAACAAGCACATTATTGCAATTGGTCATGATGCTCAAGCAATGCTTGGCAAAACACATAAAGACATAAAAATTATTCGCCCGTTGAGAGACGGTGCAATTGCTGATTTCGAAATTGCCGAAGGTATGCTTCGTGCTTTTATACGCAAAGTATCAATGACTTGGCAGCCTGCTCGCCGAGTTGTAGTTTGCGTTCCTTCAGGCATCACAGAAGTCGAAAAACGTGCTGTTCGCGATAGTTGCGAGCATGCTGGCGCAAAAGAAGTTCATCTTATTGCCGAGCCTATGGCTTCTGCTATTGGTATCGGTCTTAATGTGCACGAACCTATTGGCAATATGATTGTCGATATTGGTGGTGGTACTACCGAAATCGCTGTAATTGCCCTATCTGGTATTGTTTCCAGCGAATCTATTCGTATTGCCGGCGACGAAATGACTAACTCTATTGTTCAGTATTTCCGCCGCAACCACAATATTCTTATTGGCGATAGAACTGCTGAAATGATTAAATGCTCTGTCGGCTCTGCTTTCCCTATGAAAGAAGAAATTCAAATCGAAGTTAAAGGTCGTGACTTGGTTTCGGGTATTCCCAAAATGATCGAAGTTAGCTCTTCCGATATTCGTAGCGCTCTCTCTGAAGCCGTTATCGAAATTGTTAATGCTGTGCTTAGATTGTTAGAAATTACTCCTCCCGAATTGGCTGCCGATATTTATGATAGAGGTATTATGCTTTCGGGCGGTGGTGCGCTACTTAAAGGTCTTGACGAAAGATTACGCAGAGAAACTAAACTTCCTGTTCATGTTGCCGAAGATCCTCTCACATCAGTAGTTAGAGGCACTGGCAAAGTTCTCGAAAATCTTAATGATTATAGATCTGTACTTATCAAAAGTACTCGTTACTAATTTCTGGCTCTCGGTTTTTGTATTCAGGCAAAAGAGGATTTTTTTAATTACGGACCGGTGCTTTGCAAAGATTTTTAAATATTATAGTACGTTACAAAGAAATTGTTGCTCTTGTAACTTTAGTAGTAACAAGCCTTTCGCTCATTTCGATGGGAGATATCTCTCAAATGGGCGGTTTTCGTACTATTATTATTGGTTCTACCGGTTGGCTTCAAGAAGCCTTTGCCTGGATTCCTAATCCTGCTGCTATACGTAGCGAAAATCAAGCTCTTAGAGATCTCAATCGTCAGCTCTCTGCTGAAGTTATCAAAATGCGTAAGTCTTTGATCGAAAATCAAAGACTTAAAAACATGCTCAACCTCAAAGATACTAGCCAATTAGAGCTTATCTCTGCTGAGGTTATTGGCAAAAACTCAATTCAAATGCGCAATTATATTACTTTGAACAAAGGCAAATCTGCCGGCATTCACGAAGGTATGTCTGTGAGAACTGATGCCGGATTGGTAGGCACTATTATTGGAGTAAGTTCCAATTATTCTTTTGTTGAATTGTTAGATAATCGTAACGTTAAGATTTCTGCTAAAGTATTAAGAACTCAAATTGATGGTATTATTGGCTGGGAAGGTGGAGAATATCTAATCCTCCAAAATATTCCAACTTCATTCGACGTAAAGTCCGGAGATGTGGTCATTACTTCCAACTATAGCAATAAATATCCTCAGGATGTTCCTATTGGTAAAATTTTAAGAGTTGAAAAAGATCCCGGCTCATTGTTTCATAAGATTATTATCGAGCCTTTCGCTCAGTTTAATTCTTTAGAGCAAGTATTTATTATTAAATATTTACCTGATCCGGAAAGATTAAAACTTATCGAGTCTATTGAAGAACGATTAATGGAAAGAAAGAAAAGTCGTTGATATGAAATTAATTACAGAACAAAATCCTTTCAAATCATTTCCGGTCAGATATATTTTCTATCTGATTGCGGCAATGTTTATTTCTGTTATCGATATTCTTGCTCTTGATTTGATTCAAATCGGGGGTATTACTCCAGACTTGCTTCTAGTACTATGCATCTATATTACTTTGGCTGAAAACCAATTTATAGGTTTATTTGCCGGTTTTGCAATCGGTTTGTTCTTTGATTTGGTTTCTGCTAATAATCTGGCTACAAATGCACTTGCCAAGACTATCGCTGCATATATTGCCGGATTTTTCTATAAACCTACTAATGTAAAACAAAATCTACAGACTTTCCGATTTGTGCTAATTGTCCTTTTATGCTCGTTTGTGCACAATATCATTTATTATTTCTTCTATATCAAATCGAGTCCACTCGACTTCTGGTCATTTTTCCTTAAGTTTGGTGTGTCTGCTTCATTCTATACTGCTGTAATAAGTGTTTTCCCTGTTTTAGTTCGTATTCCCGGCAGACAAATCAATATAGATTAAACATGTTTGCAGATCTCAACATATTCGTTTACTGTTTTGTAATTATGATTTTTGCTGGAATTGTGCAAGGTGCCACCGGCTTTGGTTTTTCGCTGTTTATGCTGCCTTTGATGTC
>JAUQWR010000354.1 GCA_030835065.1 Candidatus Kapaibacterium sp. | reverse complement strand
CAAATTACAATTTTTTTGAGATAGCTTTAGAAATTATTCAGCTTTATCAGTTTCAGCAACTTTTTTAATTACTTCGAAAAGCTTTTTTTCGTCGCCTGGAGCAAAACCATTATGCTCCCATACAATTTCTCCTTTTGAATTTAGAACGAAAGTATGAGGTGGATTGTTTACACCCATTGCACGTTTAAAATCAGCATTTTCGTCTAAATAAACTTCATAAGCCCAACCTTGAGCTTTAATATATGGAGCGACTTTTTTGCTCGAACGAGAATCATCAAGAGAAACTGCAATGAACTTAACGCCAGTTTTTTCTTGCCATTCAGCATATAAATCGTTGATAGTATTCAATTCTTCGAGGCAAGGTTTGCACCATGTTGCCCAAAAATTGATTACAATAGGCTTGCCATTATTATTGAAAGTAGATGTATTTATAATTTCACCTTTCAAACTTTTGACTTTTGCCGCAGCTAATTTCTTGTTAGTATCTGCTGAAAATACAAGACTTACAGATAATAAAACAAGAGCTAAATAAATAAATCCTTTTTTCATATCATTCCTTTTTCGTAATATTGTAACCAAACAGTAATATAATGTGTTTTAATAGAAAGCAAAATAATTAATTTTTTGAAAAATAAAAAATTATTGATTTAAAATATATAATAAGGAGATTTCGGATGAAACGATTATTCGCATTATTTATCTTTGCGCTATTGTTCGGAATGTTATCGTCTGCTAAATCAAATGCTCAATCATTTCAAATTGTTGAAGTTCATGATTCTGTTTATTTAGATGATGAACAATCTTTCCAGGCAGAAGCTGAAATTGATTTTAAAAACGTAAGTGCTAATTCAGTAAAATTTAAAATCAAAATGATTATGACTAGCTTAGAAACTGGTCATGGAGTTGCTTTCTGTGCAGGTGACCTATGCTACCCTGAAAAAAAAGCTGATTGGGAGGCTCCTGCAGTTTTTGAATTTGCACCAGGACAGACTTCTAAAGATAAATGGTCATACTTCAAAGGTTATTTATATCCCAATGGTTTCAAAGGTACTTCAATAGTTACTTTCAGAATAACAAATGTAGATAACCCTAATGATTATTTAGATATACCTCTTCATTTTTTCATTGGCTTATCTGGTATTAGAGAAATTG
>JAUQWR010000035.1 GCA_030835065.1 Candidatus Kapaibacterium sp. | reverse complement strand
TATTTTAGCAAAAAAGAATATAAAAGAGTAGAATATGTTAGAATCAATACCATTGGAATACTATTTAGGCTTGTCGGCAATAATATTTGCAATTGGTGCCGTTGGAGTGATGACACGCAAAAATGCTATTATCATTTTTATGTCTATAGAATTGATGTTGAATGCAGTTAATTTGACATTTATCAGCATTTCTTCATTTTTTGGTAATACAGGCGGTCCGATTTTTGTCTTGTTTGTGATGGCTGTCGCTGCAGCAGAAGCTGCTGTCGGTTTGGCAATTGTTCTGGCATTGTTTAGATTGAAAAAAACTGTCTATGTGGATGAAGTAAATACTTTGAAATGGTAAAGGCTCTTTTTTAGAGCCTTTCCATTATTAGCATAGTTATATCATCAGGAAATTCTTGAATTTCTCCCCAAAGTTTTATCTCTTCGACTATCGTTGTTATCAAATCATTTGAATTAATATTATTGAATTGTTGTATAAATTCAATTAGTCTGGATTGAATCGAATTCTTATGCTTTATACCTGCACATTCTGTTACTCCATCAGTATAAAGTAACAATTTATCTCCAGGCAAAAAATCAATCTCTTGGTCTATATAATCAGCTTCGGGAAGAATACCTACAGGAAAACCATTTGTTCCAATCAAATCGACTTTTGTTTTATTTTGAATCAAAATTGGATTTGGGTGCCCTGCTTGGCAAAATCTAAGTTTATTGTTTTTAGAATCAATAATTCCATAAATCATTGTAAAATATTCAGCATTATTTCCTTTCGATAAAAATCTTTGGTTAAGCTCTTTTACAATCATAGATGGTTTTGTCAAAAAATTTAAATAATCTTCAGAATTATCAGTACTTATAAAAATATTAGGATTACTAAACGAAGGTTCAATTGTTCTACTTAAAGAAACAGATAATAAGGCAGCAGGCAAACCATGCCCGGCAACATCGACAATATAAAATGCACTAATGTGATTATTAATAGGGAAGTAATTGAAAGTATCACCAGACACATAAACGCTAGGCAGGAACAACCAATCGAATTTTGCACCTGAAATCTCTTTGTGATTTTCAGGCAAAAAGTAGTGTTGGAGTTCGGCAGCAGTTTCCAAATCTTGTTTTATTGTTCGATATGCTTCCGCCAGTTTGCGATTAAGCTCTTTTTCGTTAGTTACTAATCTATACTGTTGGATAGAATCTTGAATTATATTTATGAGCTTTTCTTTTT
>JAUQWR010000353.1 GCA_030835065.1 Candidatus Kapaibacterium sp. | reverse complement strand
ACAAAGTTACTCGAAGTTTCGCACAAAGTTACACAAAGTGAAGAAGAAAGCAGTATAATCTGTCTTTAAAAAACTTTGTGTCCTTTGTGTAATAACTTGGTGCCCTTAGTGCTCCTTTCTAAATATTATAGAGAGAAAACTTCAAAGAAAAAGAACTAAGAAATAGTATCACAAAGTTACACGAAGTTTCGCACAAAGTTACACAAAGTGAAGAAGAAAGCAGTATAATCTGTCTTTAAAAACTTTGTATCCTTTGTGTAATAACTTGGTGTCCTTAGTGCTCCTTTCTTAATATTAAAGAGAGAAAACTTCAAAGAAAAAGAACTAAGAAATAGTATCACAAAGTTACTCAAAGTAAAGAGATTTAAGCGAAAGATATAATAAATAAAGAATGCTTGACTTCGTGTTTTTGAAGTGCAAGCATTCTAAATAATTTATAGTATAAATTTAAAAATACGAAATCAAAAATCAATCTGCATATATTTATGCATCAACTTTGATCGTAAATAATGATGAGAATGGTCTGGCAGGACCATAAATGTATCCGGCATCACGATTTATACCTTTATCAAAATCTTTTTGAAAGCTATTAAACAGGTTGTTGAAACCTAAGCTAAAAGTAATTCTTGGGTCTTTAGCAAAAGAGTAAGAGAATTTAATATTCATCTCAAAAAAATCATCAGTTTTTTTCAAATAATCAGTTTTAATAAATCCTGCATAATGAGGCACAAGCATTGCTCCTGTATAAGAGCCAGAAAAATCGAAATAGAAATTTTCAATCATTTCAAGAGAACCTAAAAAGAAGCCATAAATATCTGGTGCTCTGAAGAATTTTTTAGAATATTGAGCTGAATTTCCTTTTGTGGAATCTCCAGCAGACCATTCTACATCGCTGGAAAATTCACTTTTTTGTGATGTAGCACCAATTTTAAACATAAATTCATTTGATATTTGTGTTTGTAATTCTGCAGTAAATCCATACACTTTGCCACCCTCACCATTTTTTCTTAATAGAATTCTATTGTTTTTTGAATCAAAGCCAGCATCTTCAAGAATAAATGCATCATCAAGATTTGTATAAAAATAATCGACTGCAAATGCAATTGGCAAGCCAAGCGATTTAAAAGAATAGTCTGCCGAACCTGTTAATGAGTATGAATATTCTGGCTTGAGTCCCTGATTGATTTTGATAACGACACCTTCGCCACCTACCTGCACAATATGCAAATCTTCATCAAATGCCTGTGGGGATCTATATCCTGTAGAAAATGTGCCTCTTATTGTCAAATCTTCTGTCAATTTATACATGGCACTGAATCTCGGATTGACAATAATATTATCAACCATCTTGTTTTTATCAAATCTCAAACCAAGAATTGTGTTAAAATCATCAGTAAGTATCCATTCATCCTGAATATATAAAGAATTTGTATTTACTAGTTGATGAATTTCTCTATTATAAGCAGGTGCCAAATCTGATATTTCATCATAGTTTAATTCGTATCCACTCGTAAGAACATGAGCTCCCCATGTATTCCACATATGAGTAATTTGAAATCCAGCCGCAAAAGTTTGATTTTCTGTATATCCATAGGCGTTCAAATCATGATTTGCACCATAATAAGAGTTACGATTTGTTGTTTGAAATGAAATATATGAATTAATTTTAGAATTGTCGAATAAATAATATTCTAAACCAGCTTGCCCCATATAAGTTTTATGATTTGCCATTTCAGTAATATCAGTCTCATGCGGAGCAATATCAATTTTATTACCACCTCTAATTTCGTGATTAATTGCATTAAACTCAGCTACAAACTTCATTTTGGGATTTAATCTCCAAAAAATTTTTGAGCCAAATGTATTTAAATTTAATCTAGCAATGTCCGAAAATCCGTCATGATTAGCATCAAATTCATTTCTTTTGATAAGAGAGCCAAATAATGAAATACCAATTGATTGATTGTCGTTTATCATATTAGCATTCATATTCAAGACCTGCTCCGGAACACTATTATCAATAAACTGTCTGGAATAATCAGTCGAAAACGAATTAATACAAGGTTCTTTTGTAATTACATTAATTACACCTGCAATTGCGTTGCCACCATAAAGAGATGAGCCTCCACCCCTAACAACTTCAATCCTTTCAATCATTGCAGCAGGTATCTGTTCCAATCCATAAACACCATTCAGGGAAGAAAATATAGCTTTTCCATCGATCAATATTTGAGAGTATTTTCCTTCCATTCCATTTATTCTTACTTGCGAAAAACCACAATTTTGGCAGTTTGTTTCTGTTCTTAGCCCAGGCTGATATTTAAGTCCTTCCTTTAAATTTGATGAACTTGTTATTTCCATGGCTTTTGCATCGATTGTACTTACCTTAACGGGAACATCTTCATAAATTTTTTCATTTCTTGTAGCAGTAATCACAACATTAGATGTCTGAACAGGATTTTCTTCCATTTCGAATTCCATTTCAATTTCGTCGCCAGCTTCATGCTTTATCTCTATAGTTTTATTCATAGTTTTCATTCCGACAGCTGAAACAACAACTTCAAAATTTCCGTCAGGTACTTTTTTGAGAGTAAATTGACCTTTAGCGTTAGTTATAGAGCCGATAACCGTATTTTTAATTTTAACTGTTGCTCCGACAACAGGTTCCTTTGTACCATTTTTGATATAAACGCTTCCTTTAATTGTTTTGTTATGAGCGTAAATATCAGAAAATGATAATATAATAACTACTAATAGCAAAACCGATGATTTTGCAATTTTGTATAAATGCATAAAATCTCCAATTAATTCAATTAACTACTTATATAAATTGTTTTGATTTGCTAAAACTTTGGGGGTGCTCTTAGAGCTAAACTTGCTAAATGAAGTTTCTTGTGATAGAATTCTTTGAAATCTACTCTGAAAATAGAAATTTCTTGTTCTAATATTTGAAATTCAAATTCATCGACAATAATTTTATTGTTATTAAAGCCTTCAAGTTTTAATAATTCATCGATTGTATGATAATCTGTTTTATCTTTTTTGGTCGAGGAATGGGAGTGAACTATTACTTGCCCATTTATTATATGTGTATGTATATTTAAAGTATGAAAAATTGTTCCAAGTAATATTATACTTAGAAAAAGATATGCAGACAATATTTTAACGGTTTTTAACATTTAGCCTCACCTAACATTACAAATATATAATAATTTGAAATATCGGCAAAGAAAAAAAGAGAGTTTTAGGATTAATTAAAATTTATTTTTGATTTGACAAACAAACGATTAAATAAAATCTAAATCTTATATTCATTGTTAATTATCAATCAAATCTATAAATAATAATATGTCGAAAAACTCTCTTTTATCAAATTTCGCAATACTAATTCAATTTTTTTCAAAAATCTCAATTAATATTCATTAATAATAATCTTCGTAACTATTATTGTTTGATAGCTTAAACCTAGAAAGCATATTTCTAAGTTTTGCAGCTTGCGATGAAAGCTGTTCGGAAGCAGAA
>JAUQWR010000352.1 GCA_030835065.1 Candidatus Kapaibacterium sp. | reverse complement strand
AGGTGCTTTCGAAATTCCATTAGTAGTCAAAAAATTTGCTGAATCTGGCAAGTATGATGCAGTTATTGCTCTTGGAGCTGTGATTCGTGGTTCTACTCCTCATTTCGATTTTGTAGCAAATGAAGTGAGCAAAGGTGTTGCAAAAATTGCTTTAGATACAGGAGTGCCTTGTATTTTAGGTGTTTTGACTACTGATTCGCTCGAGCAAGCTATTGATCGTGCCGGTGCTAAAGCAGGTAATAAAGGTTTTGAATCTGCTACTTCTGCTATCGAAATGGCTTGTCTGCTTCGTCATGATGCTTTTTAAAATGTAACTATTTCCTTTTATTGTTGTTTGTTATTTTAATCATTAATATTAACAATTATTAGAACTAAATGATTAAATCATATTTTTTGAGATTGGTACTTTTCCTTTCTTTTATTTGTTTTGCTTATTCGCAGAATCAATTTAGACTTGATGGATGGGAAAGTTATACTTCTTTGATGAATGTCAAGCAATCTGCTGTCGATTCTAAATCTAGAATTTGGGCTGCTACAGATGGCGGGCTTTTTGTTTGGGATAGAATTAATAACGAAACTGATTATTTTCGTAATATTAATGCTCTTCTGAGTTTGGAAGCTACTGCAATTAGCTACGACCCTGTTAATAAAAAAATGATTGTTGGATGTTACGACGGTATGCTCGAAATTTTGGACGAGAATTTCAATATTACTCATATTACTAGTATTAGAGATAAAAAATTTGCTAATTCCGAGATTAATCAAATTAGTGTCAAAAATGATTTGGCTTTCATTGCAGGTGGTTTTGGTGTTACAGTCTTTGATTTGAAAAAGAATATTTTTCTCTATACAATTGAACGTATTGCTGACTTAAGAAAAAATGAACCCGTTAAATGTTTAATATTTCATGAGAACAAAATTATAGCGTTGACAAACGATGCTATTGCAATTGCAGATTATAACTCTACTCTTCAAGTGCCTGATTCATGGAAATTAATTAAAAAAACAGATTCAAATAAAGTAATTTCAAAGATTATTGATTATTGTGTTCTTAATAATGATATTTATATATTAAGCGAAAAAAGACTCTTAAAATTAGTAGATACTATAGCTGTTCAATTAGATACAGTTAGAAATAATACAAGTTCAATTTCAAATTTTAATAATCAAATTATTATTGGCGGTGCATTTGGAGCTTATTATTATTCAAATAATTTGCCATTTGTAAGTGATAGACCAATAAATAGATTTACAAAAAATAATGAAGATGAATTGATATTAAATTTGCTTGATGGTGGAATTGTTGTAGTCAAAAACGATCTTTCTACTCAAGCATATACACCAAATTCTCCTCTATCTAATCGATTTTCTTCCATTGGTGTAAATTCTGCCGATGGAACAGTTTGGGGTGTGTCTGCTGAAGTTAGTAAACCTGAAGCAGGAAAAGGTATATATGCTTTACGCAATAATAAATGGTTTAATATTAATACTAATACAAGTAAAGACATAGTTAATAATTTATATTACAATATTAAGATATCCCCGGATGGTTATGCTTATATAAGCAATTGGGGAGATGGTGTCGCAGTTATAAATTTCGAATCAAATAGTGACAATCTCAATATTAAAAAATATAATTATAAAAACGCTCCATTTTTTGGTGAAAATGGTGCTGAGTGGAATTTGGTTGGCGAAACAGAATTTGCTCCTGATGGTACTGCATGGATGGTTAATTGGGGAAATAATTCTGAAGGTCCAATTTTAGTTTCCCTAGATAAAAAATTAGAATTCAAAACTTATAACAATTGCAAGATAAGTAACGAAAGAAGATTGCTTGGATTAGCTATTGATAATAGCGGAACAAAATGGATTGCTTCTTATCCTGGAGTTGGCGTAGGTTTGTTTTATTTCAACGAAAGAGGAACAGAAACAAGCGCTGACGATAAATGTGGATTGATTTCTTCATCTACTCATTCCGGCTTGCTCGAAAATTCTGCCAATTGTATTGCATCAGATAAGTCTGGATATGTTTGGATAGGAACAGGTTCGGGCTTAAGTGTGATTATTAATCCTTCTGCTATACTATATAATGGCAATCTTATTGTGCGTTCTGTTAAGCTTTTAGCGGGGCAACGTATTAATGATATACTTGTTGATGCTGTTGGTAATAAATGGATTGCTACTAATACCGGTGTTTGGGTAATCAATGTTGATGGAAGTGAATTAATCTATAATATTACAAAAGATAACTCACCTCTACCCACTAATGAAATTTTATCTTTAGCTCAGAATAATAATGATGGAACAATTTATTTTGGTACTACCAGTGGATTGTTCTCTGCTAAAAGCTTATCTGTATTACCAAAAGAATCTTATGATATAGTATGCTATCCACAACCTTTTAAAATTGGAAAAGATAAAGAACTTGTTATTGATGGATTAGCTCAGGGAGCTGACGTCAGAATTGTGACTATAGATGGTCAGCTAGTAAAATCTATACAAACTCAGAGCCGTAAAGTGGTATGGGATGGTAGAAAATCAGATGGTTCTTATGCAGGTTCGGGTGTATATTTAATTGTGAGTAAATCTATACTTACCGATAGTGATGCTGTTGCAAAAATTCTATTGATAAATGAGTAATATTTTTTAAGATCCGTAAGTTTGTTTTCGGATCTTTTATCTATTGAGAAATAGATTGCAAAGTTTAATTCGGTTTTGGATTCGGATGTTATTTTTTTTGAATCAAAATCATTTGGTTTATAACAAGGTTTCTTAATATAGGAATTTATTTTTAATAAAACTTAAATTAAATCTCTGTATAACTAGAAATGGTACAAGAATGTCAAAAGAACTGATTAATCATGTAATGATAGCACCTTGTGGTATGAATTGTGAGCTTTGCATAGGCCATCTTCGCAAGAAAAAACCATGTGGAGGCTGCTTTAAAATTGATGATGAAAATAAACCAAATGTATGCAGAACCTGCTCTATAGTCAATTGTGAGTATTTAGCTAAAACTAATTCCGGGTTCTGTTATGAATGTCAGAATTATCCATGCCAACGACTTAAAAACCTTGATAAAAGATATCGCACAAAATATGGTATGAGTATGATTGAAAATCTTATCTTTATAAAAGAAAATGGAATAAAAATGTTTGTTGAATTGGAAGAGAAAAAGTGGAAATGTGAGAAATGTGGTTCAATTTTAAGTGTACATAAAGATAATTGTTTGAATTGTGATTACAAATATAGATAAATATTAAATGGAATTATTGCGAAAAACAATTCCATAAATGAATTTGATGATGAACTAAAAATTGATTAAGACAAAAATGATAGAATTAAATCTATATTAAAGGACTAAGCTCAATTAAGTTATGAACATAGTCCTTTAATTTTATTTGCTGCTTAACTTTTGGTATTTCATTAAATTCTAGAGTGATAAAAATCAAAAACAGAAACTAAAGTTTTTTCTTAACAAATAGGTATTGATAAGTAATCAGTCCAACAATACAAAGAACTCCGATAAGACTGAATGTTAGCCATAATTCAGATGGATAGGCATGAGAAGCCACTTGTGCTTTAGAGATTCCAAATTTTTCTGCAGCACTTATTGCTTCTTTGATTGTTACATCTGATTTCAATAAATGACCTGTTTCTGCTAGTTTTTCTCTGACGTATGTTATCATTGGTTTATCAATCAACTGAACATAGAGATTAGCACCAAGTATTCCTGATATTAAAGCGCCAGAAGCTCCATATAAGAAGCCAAATCCCATATAAGTAGCTTTTTTCTCAGGTGCTGCAATCAGGCCTAGATATGAAATAAATTTTGGATGGGCAGTCATTTCTCCTATAGAAAATATAAAAATACCTGCTAAAAATACCCAAATGCTAGTACTTAGAGATAATACTACCATGCCAAAAGTTGCAATGCTGATACCAATGATCATTGTAGGTAAGGCTTTTGCATTTTTAACTAAAAACGAAATCACAAATTGCAATAATATTATAGCAAAGGCATTGACCACCGTAACGTGTTCGACGTCGAATTTCCAATTAAAACCAAAAGTATTACTTACAAAATTGTTCAAAGGAGTGGCATCAACAAAGTCTTTAAGATACCATAAAGCTGCATCAAACATTTGAAAATATATAACCCAAAACCAAGAATATATGAATACTAAAATTAAAAATCTCCAATCAATTAATATATAAAAAATTTTATACATTATCGACATAAAAACTTCTAAGATAGATTCTTTGACGCGATCTTCCTGAGCGGGTTCTCGATAGAAGAAAAAAGTTGGAATTATCATCGATGCAGTTAATATACCTGATACAAGCATTACCAAAGATTGATTGATACTCTTGAGGTATGGTACGATAATTAACGGGAATAGGAAAGCACCAAAATTTATTGTCCAATAAAAAACACCAAAAGCAAAACCCGAATTTGATTCATCTGTTACCTTTGCTATTGTACCAGAAATGATTGGTTTAAATGTTCCAGCACCAAATGCTAAAATTATTAATGATAAAAATATAGATGAAAATTCACTTGTAATCGAAGTTAATGAATATCCGATGCCCAATAAGCCGAATGCTACCATTAATGTTTTTCTATAGCCCATTTTATCAGCTATTGCACCTGTTAAGATTGGAATTGCATATATCAATGGTTGGATAAGAGTTTTGATTGTTCCCACATCAGTTTTCGAAAATCCAAGCTGTTCTGACATATATATAGATAAAATACTCATCATTCCATAATACGAACCTCTCTCGACAAACTCGAATAGAATTACTACCCAAAATGTGAATGGAAAGCCAAAATACTTTTTCTCGGTATTCATATTTACCTAATATATTAATAATTTGAAATTTCAACAAAGATACTTATGCTTTTTTACTTTACAAAGCAAAAGTTTTTTGTAGAGCGATTGTTGAAAAGTTTTCTTTAGCAGATTTGTATTCTTTCTTAAATTGAATCAAAAAATGGGATGTACTTTATGAAATTTTTGCATTGTTCGGATATACATTTAGGTAAAAGATGGGTTGGTGCTCAAGGCGATAATTCTCGACTCAGATTTAACGATTTCTTCGATTCTTTCGAATTTACAGTCGATTATGCAATTAATAGTAATATCGATTGCTTTATTATTTCCGGAGATTTTTTTGAT
>JAUQWR010000351.1 GCA_030835065.1 Candidatus Kapaibacterium sp. | reverse complement strand
AGCCCGGATATTGATATTGAAAACAATAGAGTGATACCTTCAAGCATTTATAGCTCTCCATCAGATATTTCTATATCATTGCGCTGGATTGGTATTATGGCAGATAGAGTAAGCTGCGATTTAGCCTCTTCTACAGGTGTTCATGATGGCAAGGGCGTAGTTAAGCAATTGCTTGCTGGCGCTAATGCAGTTCAATTTGCTTCTGCATTATATAAACACGGACCTAGCGTTATTGGTACTATGCTCGATGAAATTAAAGAGTATATGGAAGAACACAGCTACGAATCAATAAGCGATTTCCGTGGCAAATTGAGCCAAGCTAAAACTTCAAATCCTGCTGCTTATGAAAGAGCTCAGTTTATGAAACATTTTGCTGGTAAATAATTATTCCTATTTAATTAAATAATTAAGGTTGTCGGATTGAATTCGACAACCTTTTTTTATTCTAAATTTTACATTTTTATAAAAGAAAATCTGAATTGCTTATTTTTTAATCGCTTTCAGAGCATTTTTTATTCTGTTATCAATTTTATTTTTTTGAGATGAATCGCTAGGATCTACCAATACACCATCTTGCACAAATACATATTCCGTCTGGAATTCGAGCATAAACTTGAGGATAGTATCATCAGTGATTTGATAATTATTAGCCAAATCGATTGTTGCATTTGCTACAACATCTGAATTGTAAATAAATGGTGTGCTTGTATTGTTAGAAAAAGTAGTGCCTTCGATTATAACAGTATATCTGTCGTTTGTGGCAAAATCTTTGAATACAGGGCTGTTTTTGTAGTTATTCAAAACACTTGATTCAAATCTATGAAATTCATATTTGATTTTACTCAAATTGCCATTAGGCACAAGCACATTTCCAAGAGAAATTGATTTAGAGCTATCAGTTACTTCATATACTAGAGGACCAATAAAAGCATCTTTGTCTTGATTGGAGATATTCAATTTGATGCGCGAAATCAATACTCTCACTCTTTTTATATGCATAGAGTCAATTGAGGATGGTAGAAGTGCCGAAATATTAGTGGTTTTTATTTGGCTGGATAGTTCGGTATTAGAAATACCACTTACAATTTGGAAGTTTGTCTTTACAGGAGAGTTTGAATCGTCGCTGCAAGAGCTAAGTATAATAATTGCAAAAAGCGCGATAGCAATCATACTTTTTTTCATTTTAGGCCTCATTTAAATAATGATCAACAATATTTACAATTAATACGGACTAATTATAGTATGATTTCAGTTGAACTAAAAAAATAAGCAAAAAGTAATAAATAGTTTATTTAATAAGCTCAGGAAAAATAAATTCAACAAAGCCTAAGTCATTGATTTGGCTATGTGCAATACCATTGATTGCCATTTTTTCGAGAAGTTGAGTAGATTTTTCTAGATCTATACCAGCTTTCACTGAAAGGTTAGCAGCATTAAGAGTACCCCCAGACTGCTCGGCTATTCTAAGCACAAGCAATTCTTCTTGCTTCCTTAGGTATTTGTCCTTTTTTTGTTTAAGTTTCTTTCTCCAGAAAAATAATAGGGCATTTGGAGAGTAAAACATAAGGACAGTGCCAAGAAATAAATTTGTCAAAGTGCTTGTTTCGGCAAAAATTTCGAAAAGCAACATCAGAGTGAGTGTTGCAGAACCGGCAGTAAACAACCAAAACAAAAAAGAAACAATACCTAAGGTTGCATTAGAATACTTATCATCTTCGAGCATAAACAATCGAAAAAATTATTTAACAGACAACGGATATGTAAATATACCACCATTGAAAGTAATTTTCAAATAATAATTGCCAGCCGATAATGAATTAGTTAAGTTCCATGAAATAATGTGCTTGCCTGCCGGATATAAAGTGTTTGCGACAGTTTTAACTAAAGCACCATTAATAGAATAAATTTCTGCATTGATTGTGCCAGGAAGCCCTAACTCAATAGCTAAACTTTGGAAAGAAACAGCCGGATTAGGAAATACTTCAATATTACTTATTCCATAAAACTCAGGTTTTTCTTCAAAATAATAAGTAGGTTTGCTGCCTGCGTTGCCGGGATTAGTTACTTTAGAAGCATCACCGGGATTAGCCTGCCCAATTTGCCATGCTCCATTAGGATCTTGAAGCTCAGCGCCATTGCTGAATCCATCGCCATCATCGTCTCGAGCAGCTAATTGAGCACCCCAAACAACATCGCCTCCGTTAAGAAAATTGTTTTCTATTGCCTTGCCAAATGAGTTGCGTGATCCACCACTAGAACTATTATGACATGTAATACATCCATTTTTGCTTCCATTTGGTATTTGATTTACCCTAAAACTTCGGGCATCTGCTATACTCACCAGCCCTGCAAATGCAAGTGTGTAGATTAAGGTTTTTTTCATTATAATCCTCCTTTGTTTGAAATTAATGGTTTAGCTAAACCTAAAATATAGAGGTTTTTATTTAAAAATTATTTTAAAAAGATTACTAAATGTTTTAAAAATAGTTTGTTTGAGGGATTTTTAAGCTCATAATAATTTTGCCATGTAATTAATCATTAATGAAAATATGAGGTGAAAATGTGGATAGAAATATT
>JAUQWR010000350.1 GCA_030835065.1 Candidatus Kapaibacterium sp. | reverse complement strand
TTTTGAAGATTTATCAAGTGCAGTTATTGCATCAGCATCTATAAGCAGAGGTATATCCTTAATCTTTTCAATAATACTTTTAGCAAAATCAATAGAATTTTGGGAATTTCCAAGTCCTGGACCAATAATAACAGCATCCATAGTTTTTGCTTTTTCGATTAAGAATTCAGAATTGTCTAAAGTAAATTCTAATTCTAATGGAATAATTTCAGGTAAAAGTGCAGGATGAATTTTTTCGCAGGCTAGATACACCAATCCAGCACCACTTTTTATGCAGGCATTAGCTGCTAATGCTCCAGCACCAGGATATTCTTTACTCCCTGCTATAATCAATACTTTTCCATAATCAAATTTGGAACTTCTAGGATTTCTTTCAGGCAAAATCTTGGGTATATCTTTATCTTCAATAATAAAATCATTGGCGATATTGTCCATAATAGAGTCAGGTGCACCAAGAAAAGCTATTTCAATTTTACCGGATGTATAAATTCCATCATTAAGAATCAAACCGGGTTTCATTGCAAACATTGTGACGGTAAGCATAGACTTAAAAGCAGATTTATGAGCAATTCCAGTATCTGCATTAAGTCCGCTAGGACAATCAATAGCAATCTTGAAACAATCAATCTGATTGGCTTTGTCTAAAACATTTACGACTAGACCTTTTAAATTTTCAGTGCCACCAACGCCAATTAATGCATCAACAATACAATCGGCGTTAAAATTAAATGATTCAATTTGACACTCTTGTGTCAAATGCGTAATATCGAAGTTGAGATTGACCAGAGCCATATAGTTTGATTTTGTTTCAGGGCTCATTTTGTCTGGGTTGCCTATGAAAGCAATTCTTATATGATAATCAGCCATATGTCTTGCTAAAGCAAAACCATCTCCACCATTATTACCGACTCCGCACAAAATCAGAATATCTGCACCGCATTTAATTTGAGGCTTAATATAATCAGCACAAGAGCGAGCTGCATTTTCCATCAGTATAGCGCCTGCAATACCAATTTTTTCTATTGCCGTGCTATCAGCCAAACGAGTCGAATTAATATTAAGAATTTTTTTCATAGAGCTTCAAAAAAATAAAATAAAAGTGAACTTGTTTCTTTTTATAAACGTAACAAATCTATAAAAAAAAATACAAAGAGCAAAGTAAATGAAAATTTATAAGGGGATAATTGCCAATCCTGCTTTAGAAAATGCTGTGCGGATTTATAGAAACGGGGCACTTTGTGTCGATGCCAATGGAAATATTGTTGAAATTGCAAATTTTGAGGATATAAAAGATAAGTATCCCGAATCAGAAATTATTGATTTTGGCAAAAACACTATATTGCCTGGTCTTATTGATTTGCACACGCATTTGCCTCAATACGAAGCAGTAGGTTGCGGTGCAGGGCAATTAATTGATTGGCTCAATAATTATACTTTTCCTCTCGAATCAAAATTTGAAAATGAGGATTATGCACGTTCAAAGTCAGATGCCTTTTTTTCGGACATGATAAAAAATGGAACTACAACTGCATTTGTATATACATCATCTCAAAAAACTGCTGCTTGTGAAGCATTCAAATCGGCTGCAAAGACTGATTTGAGAATTTTTATGGGAATGAGTTTGATGGATATGAATGCTCCTGATAATTTAATCAAAATAGCGTCAAAAAACATTGCAGATATGAGAGAATTGGCAAATTGCTGGCATAAAGCAAACAATGGCAAAATTAATTATGTCGTTACTCCAAGATTTGCTGGATCTTGCAGTCTGGAATTGATGAAGCGTGCTGCAGATTTCGCAAAATCTGAAAATTTGATGATTCAGACTCATTTGTCAGAAAATAAAAACGAAATTAATATGATGCAAAAATTGTTCCCTGATTTTATTGACTATACTCATATTTATGAAGAATGCGGTCTGATTACTGACAAAACCATATTGGCGCATTGTATTCATCTATCCGAAAGAGAAATCAAGTCAATAAAAGATAATGGAGCCATTATTGCACATTGCCCATGTTCAAATAGATTTTTAGCATCCGGGATAATGCCATTAAAGAAATATATGAATAATGATATGAAAATTGGCTTGGGTACGGATGTATCTGGTGGATATTCATTGTCTGTTTTGCATGAAGCAAAAGAAGCTATCGAAAACTCCAAGCTTTACTCAGTATGGTCAGAAGATACTTCCATGCTGATAGAGCCTGAAGAAGCAATTTGTTTGGCTACAATTAGAGCTGCAAAGTCTATTGGTTTGGATAATATAGTCGGGAATTTTGAATTTAATAAAAAAGCAGATTTTATTGTTATTGATACAGAAAAAACAATAAACAGATCGGGATTTGAATTGAGTGATAGAGATATACTTTCCAAAATTCTATATATACTAAATACTGAAAAAACAAAATTTGT
>JAUQWR010000349.1 GCA_030835065.1 Candidatus Kapaibacterium sp. | reverse complement strand
TGATATTGAAATCAGCGATAATAATCCTGATTTTTTGTTTTTTTCTGTCTTTGCTGCCAAATACAAAAGATATAACTGTGTTAAGATTTTTTATACTGGCGAAAATGTAAGGCCCGACTTTAATCAATGTGATTATTCTTTTACTTTTGATTACTCTGATGATAAAAGAAATTTCAGACTGCCACTTTACCCTTTTTTCGGTGATATAACTAAACTTTTAGAAAAACCCGATACAAATGCAATTATGAAATCCAAGACTGGTTTTTGTAATTTCATTTATTCAAATGCAGGACCTAAGAAAAGAATTGAATTTTTTAAAAAACTATCTAAATACAAAAAAGTAGATTCCGCGGGAAGATTACTTAACAATATGAACGAAAGAGTAATTGATAAAGCCGAATTTTTGAGTAGGTATAAATTTACTATTGCTTTTGAGAATGAATCTTATCCCGGATATACTACCGAAAAAATATTCGAACCAATGCTGGTTAATAGTCTTCCAATTTATTGGGGTAATGAGCTTGTCTATAAGGATTTTAATACCGAAAGCTTCCTTAATTGGCACGACTATGGCTCAGATGAAGCTCTTATCGAAAAAATTATTGAATTGGATAAAGACGACGACAAGTATATTGAAGTTCTAAACAAGCCGTTTTTTAAAAATAATGAATTAAATGAATTTGTAGATCCCGTCAAGATTTTATCTAAATTTGATGAGATTTTTAATAAACAAATAATCCCCGTTTCCGAAAAAACAGGGATATTCAAAAAATCTCCACAAATTCAAAACCTATATTTTAAATATTATGATCTTGAATACAAAATAAAACAGTATACAGAACTTACCCGGAAATTCTCTTTCCGCAAGGCAAAAGTCAAAATAAAGAAGACAATCGAAAAAATATAAACCTATTTAATCATATCGTCTTCAATCAACCTATGAATAAACAGCATTAAGTCGGAAGAACTAACAATTCCGACTAATTTTTTGTTCCAATCTACAACAGGCAGACAGTCCAAATGGTATTTAGCCATAAGTTTTATAGCTTTGGCTACACTATCTTCAGGATAGACAACATGGTCTTGCCTATGTATAATATTTTGGAAATCAGTAATCTTATTATAGCCTTGCTCTCCATAAGCATCATCAAATTCGTAAAGCTCTCTAAGAGTATATTCCCTAAGAGTACGCTCAGTAATCAAGCCGGCATAAATCCCATTTTCAACAACAGGTACCTGCTTGATTTTCTCGTTTTTCATAATTTCGTCGGCATGATGAATAGTATCTTCGATTTCCACATAGAAGGCATCTTTGGTCATAATGTCGGCTATTTTTGTCTTTATCGGCATATCATCCTCTCCGATTATAAAAACCCTTCTTTTGTTATTTCACGCTGAGAGCTTAAGTTTATTTTAATCCTCCTCACAAGCAGTCTCAAAAATTTTTTTTCCTTTTTTTGCTAAATATATTATCAAAAAATAAGGAAATTCGTTATATTGCATTTACTTGTCAATGTTTAATAACATTTATCAAATGATTGAGTTATGTATATATCATTAAATTGGTTACGTGAATTTGTAGAGTTCGACTTTACAATCGAAAAATTAGATAACGTCCTGACAATGCTTGGCATCGAAGTCGAAAGCTTTGTCGATTATTCTAAAAAATATGAAAACTTTTTTGTGGGTCAAGTAGTTAAACACGAAAAACACCCTAAGGCAGATAAATTGAGTTTGTGCGAAGTCTCGCTTGGCGAAGAAGTTTTTAATGTCGTTTGCGGGGCTCCTAATGTTGGTTTAGGTCAAAAAATTGTTTTTGGAAAGCTGGGTGCAGTTGTCCCTGAGTTTGGATTTAAACTCGAAAAACGCAAAATTAGAGATTATGAATCACATGGCATGATTTGCAGCCAATTCGAGCTGCAATTAGGCGAAGATCAATCAGGTATTTGGGTGCTTCCAGAAGATGCTCCTGTTGGAGCTGCTCTGGTCGATTATCTCAAGCTTAGAGATATTGTGCTCGAGCTTGGGCTTACTCCCAACAAAGCAGATTGCCTAAGCCATCTCGGTATTGCCCGAGAATTGGCTGCTTACTTGCGTACTAAACCAATTTGCCCTCAAATTCAACTCAAAGAATCAGACGAAAGTACCGATTCGGCTATTAAGGTTGTTATCGATGACAAAGAAAATTGCCCGCGATATACAGCTCGTGTTATCAAAAATGTGAAAATTACTGAATCTCCCGATTGGTTGAAAAACAAGCTTACAAAAATTGGATTGCGCCCGCTTAATGCTGCAGTAGATGTTACAAATCTTGTGCTTATGGAGCTTGGTCAGCCATTACATGCTTTCGATTACGACAAAATTGCAGGTAAGAAAATTATAGTAAGAGCTGCTCTTGAATCTGAAAAATTTACTACACTCGATGATAAAGAGAGAGTGCTCGATTCAAAAATGCTTGTGATTTGCGATGCTGAAAAGCCTGTTGCTATCGCTGGTGTTATGGGTGGGCAAAACTCTGAAATTAATGACTCGACAACTAATATACTTTTAGAATCTGCATACTTCAAACCATCATCAGTAAGACGTACTGCTAAAAAACTTGGATTGATGAGCGATTCGTCTTATAGATTTGAACGCGGTGTGGATATAGATAATGTTACTTTTGCTCTTGATAGAGCTGCCCAATTGATTGCTGAATTGTGCGGTGGCTATATTCTCGAAGGCAAAGTTGATGTATATCCCGAGCCGATTACTAATATTAAAGTAGAAATGAGATTTGAAAGAGCTAAAAAAATTATTGGTATTGATATTAGTTCTGACGAAATGATAAATATGCTGTCTGCTTTGGGCTTTAGCATTATTAGTAGTGATAATGAAAAAGTATTAGTCGAAGTTCCACACAGAAGAAATGACGTAAGCTCAGAAATTGATCTTATCGAAGAAATTGCCAGACTTTTTAATTACGATAATATCACACCAGACTATACTTCTTCTATCGACTTTAGTGGCGAGGGAGTTCATAAATCACTTGCTGCTCCAAAATTGAGAAATAGCATTGTTGAATATTTCTCAGCTAAAGGATTTAACGAGATTTATACTCAAAATCAGATAGATCCTGAAACAGCAAAATTATTTACAGACAATCCTGTTGTAATTGCTAATCCGCTTGGCGAAGAATTATCAATTATGAGGCCCTCTGTATTGCCATCAATGATCAAAACTATTGGCTTTAATATCCGCAAGGGTAATCATAATTTGTCTTTGTTCGAAATTGGAAAATCTTTCCATCACACTGATAAAGAAAACAGTTTCGTTGCCGGATATGAAGAAAGAGAGCATTTAGTTGTCGGTATTGCAGGCAATTCAACTCCAAGACAATGGGGCAGCCCAGATAGAAAAGTTGATTTTTATGATATTAAAGGTATTCTGGCAGAGCTTGTCGATTATTTCAAATGGTCGAAATTGAAATTCAATTTTAACGAATCTTCGGATTCCATTTTCTCAAAAAATACAATAAATATCAATCTTGATGGCAATCAAATAGGTAAAGCCGGCGAAGTAGATAAAAATATATTGAAGAGATATGATATCGAAACTCCTATTTATCTTATTTGGATAGATTTGGCTTATATATATAATTTTGAATTTGCTAAGTCAAAATATTCGCCTGTAGCTCCATATCCATCAATGCAGAGAGACTTGGCATTTTTGTTTGATAAAGGTATAGTTTCTGAAGATGTCAAAAAAGAAATTTCCAGAAATGGTGGCAATCTACTCAAAAATGTCGAAGTATTCGATGTTTATAAAGGCAAAAACCTAGGCGATTCAAAAATCAGTATTGGATTTACACTTAATTTCTCAGCATCAGATCGTACACTGACAGATGCAGAATTAGATCCGATTATTGATAAAATTGTTAA
>JAUQWR010000348.1 GCA_030835065.1 Candidatus Kapaibacterium sp. | reverse complement strand
GGATCATCCCCACAGAAAGGCTTGCCATCGACAAGCACTTTTTTAACTTGCTCACCTTGAGCTTTGACGGTACCATCGCTTTCTACCTGCACACCGGGCATTTTCTTTATCAGATCTTCGGTACTTGCATCAGGAGCAGTTTTAAATGCATTAGAATTAAACTCAGAAGTATCTGCTTTCTGCTGCCCTAATGGAGCTTTGGCAGTAACTTCTACCTCACCTGTTTCTACCGACATTGGCTTTAGAGCAAATTCTCCCAAATCTTTTTTTAGTCCAATCCTTATTTCTTGCTCTAAAGTTTCATAACCAACATAAGTAACTCTAATTTTATAAGGTCCTGGTTTGACATTTTTTATTTCAAAATTTCCATTTTTGCTTGTCAAATCATGATATTTCGTATCGTCTTTTGTCGAGCTAATAAGTACAGTTGCACTAATCAGCCCGGATTTCGACTCGGCATCTATAACCTTTCCGCTAATATCGATATTATTTTGAGCTAATAAACTGAAAAAACCCGTAAATAAACAAATACAAACAAGCAGCCAAAAAGACTTTTTCATTTCATATCCATAATTAATTAACTTCCATTTTCTTTAGACGTAACGAAACTCAAAAGGTTTAAAAAATATTACATTTTTTTAACTATGTTTGATTTCTCTATCCAAAATTGATTGTATTTTATTAACTTTAGCCTTCATTCTCATATCGCTGGTCTTTCGATAATCAACTTTAATTGTACTATAAATTCTATCAGCTAGAGGTTCGAGATGTTTGAAACATTTTGAGATCAATCCCATAACATCGTCCCATTCTCCTTCTACAATAGTCCCCATAGGAGTCAATTGATATTCGATTCCACTTTTATCTATAATATCAATAATTTGGGAAACATATTGACTAACGCTCGCTCCTTTATCAGTCGGAAACATTGCAAATTCGACTAAAACCATTATTTATCTCCAATAATTATTCAATTACAAATCGAAATTAGCATTTTTTTGTTTATTATTTTTATTTTTTTTAAAAAAGTATTTGCATTTATAAAATATTTGATTATTTTTGATATAGAACTATTTGCAACAAACGAAGGAGTTTATTTTTTCACAAATTTTACAAAACTTTCAAAGACAAAACATTATAAACATTGATACTCATTCAAAATGAGGATTATATTGTATTTCATACATAATACTAGAGAATTGTTTGTACATCAACTACGACATTTTTATTTATTATAATTTATTTTATTATTAATCGTACCCTGCAACAAACATCAACTCATAAATCTATAAGATCAATCAGCAGGGTACTTTATTTTATCACAAGCATGGATACATCGAAGGACAAAGATTTAACAATACAAATATTGAATTATCTTTTTAATAATAATTTAAACAAAATCAGTTCGACTGATATTATTTATAATTGTATAGAATTAAATAATGGTGATTTTTATTCATATTATAATGAACTAATATTAGATTTATTTGACAGAGATTTAATATATGCAATAAAACGAAAAAGCAAAAAATTTGGATTTATTTTAATTGATTGTACAATCACTGAGCATGGAATTGCTTTATTAAATGATTTAATCGCGCCTACGGTGGGCGGATCGCCGAGTTTTTGACTTATTGTATGAGTCCCCCTGTATCATTAGGACGCATACATTCCATAATCTTCCGAAAGTACAGGGGATATTTAAATGTATATCAAAAAAATATTCGCTACCCCGCGCCAAGGAATTGCTTTGGTTCGGGGTATTTATTTTACTACAAATGAAGATTCTTGCATCTTAAATTCTGAATCAATTATTTTTAAATAATAAGAACCTCTAATAATATTATTTTCTCTTAAATTAATTTCTAATATATTTTTCCCCAATTTCGAAAAATACTCTTTCACATATACTTTTTCGCCAATTTCGTTGAATATTTCAATTGATGAATTTCCTGTAGCATTATACATCACTTCTATTTTTAATACATCATTTGCAGGCACAGGAGATAAAGATATTATTGCAAAATTGTGTTTAATCTCATTATCTTGTTCTGTTGATTTTAATAAAGTTGTAAATTCATTTGGATTATTTGTTGCTTCTGTCATTGTATATTTGATTGTTTCAGGCGAACAATTCATATTATATTTATAGACTCTATATCTATAAGTTCGATTAGGATACAAGCCCTGTACGAAAATTGAATTAGAAGTACCATTATATAT
>JAUQWR010000347.1 GCA_030835065.1 Candidatus Kapaibacterium sp. | reverse complement strand
GCAAAAAAGCTCGAAGAGCATAATATCGAAATTTTTTCGACTGGCGGAACATACAAGGCATTGAATGAAGCCGGAATTAATGTGAAAACCGTAAGTCAGCTCACAGGCTACCCGGAGATTTTAGATGGCAGGGTAAAAACTCTTCATCCAATAGTTCATGCCGGATTACTTGCCGATTTGGGCGAAGAATCGCATATTGCCCAGATGAAAGAGCACAATTTGGAATCTATTGATCTTTTAGTGGTCAATCTTTATCCCTTCGAAAAGACTTTAAACAATCCAAACTCGACTCATCCTGAGTTGATTGAAAATATTGATATAGGTGGACCTACAATGCTCCGCTCATCTGCAAAAAATTATAAATGGACAGCGGTAATTGTAAATCCAGACAGATATCCTGAGTTAATTGATTTCTTAGACAATAATAATTGTATGATTCCTGAATCATACCGTGCATTATTAGCCGGCGAAGTATTTGCCCACACATCAAGATATGATACACTTATAAGCATATATTTCAATAAATATAATAAAATTGAAATTCCAGAAACATTTACTGTAACAGGCAATTTAGCACAAAGCTTGCGTTATGGCGAAAATCCACATCAAAAAGCAGCGTTATATGGAGATTTCTTTAGAATCTTCGATAAATTACATGGTAAGGAATTGTCGTTTAATAATATATTAGATATAAATGCTGCTTCTCAATTAATTCTTGAATTTGAAGAGCCGGCATGTGCAATTATTAAACATACTAATCCATGCGGTGCTGCTATAGGAGTAAGCCTAAGTGATGCTTATAATAAAGCATTTGCGACAGATAATGTTTCTCCATTCGGTGGTATTATTGCTATGAATAGAATTGTTGATAAAGAAGCTGCAGAGACTATTCATGGATTATTTACCGAAGTATTGATTGCTCCGCAATTTACAGAAGATGCTCTTGAATTGCTTACTAAGAAAAAAGACAGAAGATTGATTGTTGCAGATTTTGATAAAATGCGTGCCGCAATTCAATTGGATATCAGATCAGTAACAGGCGGAATATTAGTGCAGGAAGCCGATAAATTATTGATTGATGAAAAGGAATTGAAGGTAGTTACAAAACGCAAACCAACAGCAGAAGAACTCGAAGCCATGATGTTTGGTTGGAAGATTTGCAAGCATGTCAAGTCTAATGCAATTGTATACACCGGAAGAGATAGAACATTAGCAATTGGTGCCGGACAAATGTCGAGAGTAGATTCATCAAGAATCGCTGTAGAAAAAGCAAAATTAAATGGACTTGATTTGAAGGGTTCTGTTATTTGCTCTGATGCATTTTTCCCATTTGCCGATGGTGTGCTTCAAGCAGTTGAAGCAGGTGCGACAGCAGTTATTCAGCCAGGCGGATCTGTTCGTGACGAAGAAGTAATCAAAGCAGCTGACGAACATGGATTGGCTATGATATTCACCGGAATGCGCCACTTTAGACATTAATAATTTGAGGATATAATGAGTACTGTCAAATATACAGAATTTAATGATATAAAACTGGCAAGACGCGGCAAGGTAAGAGATGTTTATGATTTGGGCGAAGCTTTGCTATTTGTTGCCAGCGATAGAATTTCCGCTTTTGATGTTATTATGGAAGAAGCAGTACCAGAAAAAGGTAAGATTCTTTCTCGAATTTCAAGCTTTTGGTTTGAGAATACTAAGCATATTATAGATAATCATTTGATTAGTACAAATATTGATGAATTTCCTTCAATCTGTCATAAGTATAAAGATGATTTAGATGGAAGATCTATGCTAGTCAAAAAATGTACTCCTCTGCCGGTTGAGTTTGTTGTTAGAGGGTATATTGCCGGCTCTGGCTGGAAAGAATATTGCCAAAATCAAACTATATGCGGAATACCTATTGCAAGTGGCTTGAAAGAATTTGAAAAACTTCCAGAACCAATTTTTACCCCGGCAACTAAAGAAGATGAAGGACACGATGAAAATATCAATTTCGAAAGATGTTCGGAAATTCTTGGAAGCGATACAGCAATTTATCTAAGGGATATTGCTATCAAACTTTACTCTTATGCCGAAGAATATATGAGCCAAAGAGGTATTATTTTGGCTGATACTAAATTTGAATTTGGCAGATTGCCCGATGGTAGTTTGATTTTGATTGATGAAGCATTGACTCCAGACTCTTCAAGATTTTGGTTAAAAGAAAATTATCAACCAGGCAAAGCTCAAACAAATTTTGATAAGCAAATATTGAGAGATTATCTCGAAACTTGTGATTGGAATAAGCAGGCTCCTGCTCCCAAATTACCAGATTCGATTATCAATGGCACTTTAGATAAATATAAGCAAGCTTATTTTTTGATTACTGGTAAAGAGTTTTAAAATAGATACTATTTGTGAATTCATTAACCTTCTAAATATTGATTTAGAAGGTTTTTTTTTGCTTGAATATCACAATTGAGATAATCATTACTCAGAAAAAACTTGAATATTAATATCATCAATTTTTCAAATACTTTGATGCAGTAAGCCAACCTGATATAAAATTTGGAATGAATATTGTAATGTTCATTATGAATTTATGGAATAAATGTGAAAGGATTCACCAATGGTTGTAAATGAATTAGAACCGAGCAGACGGCATCTGCCTTTAGTACAGCAGAAATACGGCGATCAAGCCAAGCCTGTCGGAGATGCTAACTTTGCAGAAACCGTGAAAGGTTTTATTGATGATGTCAATAATCTCCAAGTTGAATCTAAAGATCAAATAGAAAAACTGATTAAAGGCGAACCCGTTGATATACATGATGTTATGATATCTGCCCAAAAGGCAAAAACATCATTTCAATTGCTGATGGAATTGCGAAACAAAGGTCTGGACTTATATAGAGAAGTAATGAGAATGCAAGTTTAATGGTGGATAATATTCGCCATGATAAGCATTTTAATCAATAATTTTGGATGAAAAATGGCTGATAACAATATAATAAATCAAACAAAAGTTTTTTACCAAAGACTTAGCAGATTGCAAAAAATAATTGCTGCTGCTGCGATTGCTGCTGTGGTTCTTGGTTTGGTCTTTATTCTTGCTACTAGCAAAGATACCGAATATGCTGTGCTTTATAACTCGTTAGAAGCTGCGGATGCCGGAAAAATTGTTGAAAGTCTTAAAGCTAAGCAAATCGAATATAAACTCGAAGAGAATGGATCTACAATATTAGTAGATAAGACTAAACTATACGACGTAAGGCTTGATCTTGCTTCTCAAGGTTTGCCAGAAGAAAGCAGTGTGGGGTATGAGTTGTTTGATAAGACTAATCTTGGTATGTCTGAGTTTGTCCAAAAGTTGAATTATCGCCGTGCTTTGGAAGGTGAATTGGCTCGTACTATTTCTTCGATGGACGAAGTAAAAAAAGTAAGAGTTCATATTGTTATTCCTGAAAAAGCATTATTTAAAAAAGACGAAAAACCACCAACTGCTTCTGTGATTTTGCATCTGAAATCAGGTAGAAGTATGAGCAAGATTAGTATCGAAGGTATTCAAAATCTTGTTTCGAGTTCGGTGGAAGGGCTCCCTAATGAAAAAGTAACGGTTGTGGATAGTCGTGGCAAAATTTTGTCTGAAGCTCCAATGGACGAAAGTACTGTAGCCGGACTAACAGCTACTCAGCATGATATACAGCAAAAAGTGGAACAACACATTTCTGATAAAGTACAATCATTATTAGATGGTGTGTTGGGTACAGAAAATGCAAAAGTAAAAGTCAATGCAGAATTGGACTTTACTCAAGTAGAGAAGACTGTAACAGATTTCGATCCAGAACGCCAAGTAGTAAGGAGTGAGCAAAATATTGTTGATCAGAGCAAGAGTTCAGACTCATTATCCTATCCTGCAGTGAATCAGGAGAAAAACCAATCCAATCAAATATCGAACTATGAAATTTCAAAATCGGTAGAGCATATAGTGCAGGAAACCGGTAATATAAAAAGATTGACTGTATCTGCATTGATAAATGGGACAAGCAAAATTATTGATGTAGGCGGACAGAAAAAGCTTCAATATACTCCTCGCCCTAAGGAAGAAGTGGATAATTTGACTTTAGCAATAAAAAATGCAGTGGGATATGATCCAAACAGAAACGACCAGATATCTGTATTGAATGTGCCATTCGATAATTCTATGCTTCAAGACGAAGTAGATAACATGCAGCCAGTTGAATGGTATAAAGATAAAGATATGATGAAACTGATTGGTTTGGTAGCAGCTATGCTGGTAACAATATTCATAATGTATCGTCTTCTTCAATCTAAGTATGTCAAGAGCAGAGTACGTTTGGCGATGGGATTGCCAGATCCAAAAAATCTTGCTTTACCTGACGTTGAAGATGATGAAGAAGAAGAACAAGCTGATGAGGAAATGGAAGAGCTTTCGCTTGATGAAGATGATCTGTTGCTTCTACCTGCAGAATTACCAGAACAGTTACTGCTCGAAGGTGAAAGAATTGAAGGCGAATTAGAATCTGACGAAGAAGAAGATGATGAAAATCGGCAAAATCTGCAAGATAGAGCAAAAGCGGCATTAGGTGATATAGAAACACCTGAAATGACAGAAGAAGCTTTGATGAAACTTGAAATTAAAGAAAGAGTAGAGCAATTTATGGATGATCAGACAGATGATGCTGTTCGCTTAGTTAGATTATTCCTAGCTCAAGATTTCGATGGTAAATTATAAGAAAAAATGATACTAAATAAATAAAGCATTAGATATGGGAAAGAAAAGAATATCGGTAAGTGAGCTTACAGGCAAGCAAAAAGCAGCAGTACTACTTATGTCTATGGATGTAGAAGTTGCGGCTAAAGTGTTTAAAGAGCTCGATATGAAAGAAGTAGAGCAGATTGCTGTCGAAATCACAAATTTAAGAGATTTATCGCCAAATGTAGTCGAAGATGTTATCGAAGAGTTTTATCAATTGATGACTGCTTCTTCTTATATGGTTGAAGGTGGTTTGGAATATGCTCAGGTATTGTTGGAAAAATCTTATGGTTTGGAAAGAGCTCGCGAAATTATAGAAAAAATTAGAGTTTTAACTACTGTTCGCGGCTTTAATATTCTTAAGAAATCCGATCCACAACAATTGGCAAGCTTTCTATCGAAAGAGCATCCACAAACTATTGCATTGATTCTTTCTCATCTTCCGCCAGACCAATCGGCAGAAGTTTTGAATGAATTTAAAGACGACCTTCGAGGCGAAACTATTATGAGAATTGCTACTATTGGCAAGGTTTCTCCTCAATTGGTTTCTGAAATTGAACATGTGGTGGATCAAATTGCTGAAACTACTCTATCCCAAAACTTAGCTCAAGCCGGTGGTGCGCAATTGGTTGCAAATATTCTTAATAAAAGTAATAATGCAACTGCTAAATCTATGC
>JAUQWR010000346.1 GCA_030835065.1 Candidatus Kapaibacterium sp. | reverse complement strand
CAGCACCACCAAGAATAGCGAGAGAAGTAAGAGTGATCATTCCTAATTTGCTAAGAATAACAGATTTTATAAGTCCTGAATTGGCAATAGTCGAAGCTGCAGTACCGGCAGCCATACCACCGCTAATAGGAACAACATTGGATGCGAGAGAGGCACCGACAGATTCAATAAATGATAAATCAGTGTCTTCGAGAACAACAGCTGAATCATTAAGGTTTTGTTCGATTTTTTCTAAAAACTGAATTTCATCAGTGAGTTCGGGAGAGCTTTGCATAGCTACTTTCAAAGAAGACAATTCGTCTGGCGAAATGCTTCCATCCAAGTATTTAGCTATTAATTCTTCGTTATTCATATAAAAACTCCCTCATCGGCTTTAAATTTTCCATCAACAATTTTTTTGCTCTAAAGAGACGAACTTTGACTAAAGATATAGATATTTCGAGCATTTTTGCTATTTCTTCATAAGAAAAGTCGTCAAAGTACTTAAGTTCAACAACATTTTTATAATCATCAGGAAGTAGTGCTACTGCTTTTTGAACCGATTCTTTGAAGAGAAAGTCTTCGTTTCTATCTTCAATAAGAGTTTGTTCAGTAACTTCTTCCGTAAACTTTCGGCTGCGTTTGTGGAGCAAGCAGTGATTTCTTGTAATAATCATCAACCAAGCAATAAAACTGCCGCCCTTAAAACTATCTTTTTTGTCCACTATTGCCGACATTATCTGTTGAAAGACATCTTTAGCTGCTTCTTTTTCTTCACATGCCCTCAAACAGTATGCAAAAACTTTTCGGCTATATCTATCATATAATTCCTTAAATGCCTTTGCGTCCCCTTGAGTTTTGAATCTTTCAAACAGTTCTTCGTCGTTCAACCCTGTTTTTGATTCATGCTTCATATCAATAGAAATACATATTATTTTGAAATGTTACATTATTTTTTTGAATTCAAAAGATTTTTTACTTTTATTTTTTCTTGTTCTTTAAGTAAGTCGCCTGCAACAATATTTTCCATAAATTTCACAAACTTTTCATTACTCATTTTAGAGTTTATTATTTCTTTTGCTGCATCTCTTAATTTGAAATTCCAATATGTAAACGCTTTAATCAGATTTTTATTAAATTCTTCTGTTTCAATTTTTAATTCGTTCAATACTTTTAGTGAATTTATTCTGGTTTCGAAGTCATAGGATTCGCTTGTATAATCCATTAATTCCTTAATATATTTGATGTTGTTTTTGTTTAAGTACGAATTTTTAAGCCATGTAATTCTAATATTTTTTCCTCTCCAGCCCATAAGATTTTCTGTGATTTCAAGATATGAATCTGCTTTTTGAGGAAATGATTTAAAAAGCTTGTCTAGAGATAGTTCTATAATGTTGTAGTACTTATCTTTTAATAATTTTTCAGTAGATTTTTTTAATTCTGATGGTATCTGTTCTAATGTCGAAATCGTATTTAATCTCAACTGTCCACAATCTGATTCGAGTGCTTTTTGTATTATATTTAATGATTGTTTATCATTTATTAATTGGTTTATAATTTCGGACTTAATCAGATGAAAATTTTCTTTTTCAAATATTTTATGGTAAATATTACGTTTTGTTTCAATCGATTCTAGCTTTAGAGCTTTGATTGCTTCATATCTATCAATAAGATTGATTGCATATTGAGCTTGATTTAGAAGTAACTCAGTTGAAATTTTGTATTCTGTTTTTTTAAGTATATTTTGGTTTGCATCAAAAACAAAGAAGTTGAATTCTTTGCCTTGATTCAATTTGATACTAAAGCAATTATTTGTATCTTTAATCCAGACCCTGGTAGAATCATAAGTACCATCTTTGTAGTAAATATGTATATCCACCGGCATTTTGTAAACTGGTCTTACATTATCTATAATTTGTTTTTGATCGACAAAAATTGATATACTATCTTTAGAAATTTTATTGCTAATAAGAAATTCAGGTTCACCACCTCTATAAATCCATTGTTCGAAAAACCAATCCATTGATAGACCAGTAGATTCTCTAATAGCTTTTAGCAAATCATAAGTTTCTACTACTTGGTTAGCATTTTTTTCTAAATAATATTTTATAGCTCTTCTAAAATTGTCATCACCCATAACATATCTAAGCATACCAATCACTAAAGAGCCTTTTGGATACCATCTTTCGGTACCAGCCTGAGAATGCATAATGGGATTGTTATTAATTTTTGCAGCATCAAATACTTT
>JAUQWR010000034.1 GCA_030835065.1 Candidatus Kapaibacterium sp. | reverse complement strand
TGCATTTGCCTTGATAATAATTTTACCTTTTATCAATTCTGCAAAATCAGTACTACCCAAAGCTACTGGAACTGTCTTATCTGCAGAAATATCATAATTTGTACCACCACGCTTGATCTTGATTCCATCAGTAGCCGAAGTAAATGTTTTGGTAGTTACTCCAAAATCGCTAGCTTTCTGTGCTGCAAATGTTATAGTTAAACTAGATGGAACTGAAGAACCAACTTCAATATCATTTGTGATCTTACCTATCATGTAAATATAACCATCTGGCTTTTGTGAATTACCTGTACCGGTTCTTGTGGCTGAATAACCAGTCGGAATAATTACAAGGAATTTATCATCCTTTTTAGCAATTAAATCTGCAATAAAAGCAGTCCATCCTTCAAAAGGTGTTGAAGCTATCGGGGCTTCATTAGTTACAATTGTAATTTCTCCCAATCCTGAAGCATCAGCCCCACCACCACTATCAATTACCTGATTTTCAGTCAATAAATCAAGCACAAGATTTTCCTTTGCAATTCGCCAGATTCCACCATCTGCACGCGCAATATCGATATTTTCTCCACCTGCTGCATTACCTGCTGAAATGAATTTTGCAACAGGTTGAGTATTAAGGTTATCGAACCTATATGTTAATTCCAAGGCATCCGACGCAGAACCTTCCGAATCTGTTAGCTTGTACATCCAAGCTACTGGAGAGCCTTTAATAATCATATTTTTTTGAGCTTCTAAAGCCATAAAATACCTCTATATAAAATTAATTAAACCATTGGAAATTTGTATTTAAGTTATAAAATGGATACCCATCAATTAAAATATTTGAATCAACTGGAACATTTGTTGAACAAGGCGAATAAACCCATACTTGGCGATTAGGTCTTAAGCTTACAATCGAATATATTGTTGAATGTATATAGCTAGAACTTATAATAAATCTTCCATTAGAATTAGCTTGGCATAATATTGCTCCATTATTTCCACCATTACCTCTAATCCATGAATCTTTAATCGTTAATTTGGCTTCATCAGCCAATGAAATGGCGTGTGAAGCTGAATTATCGATTATGTTATGCTGAAGGAGCACTTTACAAGCAGTACTTACAGATAAAAATTTATACTTTGAATTATTGAGTGTAAAATCAATAGAACCTCCAATATGAACTTGATCCCCATTATTACAATCAAATATCACATTACCGGTTCCTGCAAAGCTCATTACATAACAGAAATTCACATTAAAATAACAATCAGTCAAAATACAAGATGCATCGGTTGATATTTCAGATAATAAATACTTTACATCAATTCTTAACATAGTAATCCTATCGAATAGATTAATTGAGCCAATATTATTTGATTTTAATTTACATCTTTCAATTTTATTTATTTGAACTGTCTCAATCTCCTTAATAATACAATCAATATCCATAGCATTATTTTCAATTATTAAATTCTGCACTTTGCAATTAATATAACAACTTGTATATCTTACAATTTTATTATTAGGTTTATCTCCAATTTTAAGTGTAAAAATCTGGCAAGGATCATAAGCAATAATACCAATATTTTCTACCATAGATATTTCTGA
>JAUQWR010000345.1 GCA_030835065.1 Candidatus Kapaibacterium sp. | reverse complement strand
TTGGGTGGATGATGATGATCTTATATTAGAAACTTTGCTCGAAGACTACGTCCAAGCATTAAATAAAAATAGAGCTATTGACGTAATCTATGCCGATTTGGAAGCTTTCGATTCGAATACCGGCAATATTCAAATGTATTTCAAAGCCAATGACTATACTAATAATTCAAAATATATTTTAAGAAATATCATCAATGGCTCAGGCATTACTTTCGGCGGGTCTTTGATACGAACTTCATTACTTAGAAAAATAAATGGATTCGACGAAAATTATAAAACTGCCGAAGATAATGAGCTATGGACAAGACTTGCACTTACTGCAAGATTCTTTAAATTAAATAAAGTTGTTTATAGATATCGTCGCCATGCAGATAATATATCCAATCCTTATTTTGCAGACAGGTCTTTCGAATCTTTGACTATTAGAAAAATTTTGCATCAGCACTCTCTCAATACTATTTTTGGTGAATACACAAACGAAAATTCTATTAAGAAAAACCAAGCTTTTTATGAAATTGCAAAAGGACTTTACAACTTTGGCGATTACTATAATGCTTTGAAATATTTCGATAAAATTTCGAAACCTAATACCGAACAAATTGCACTAAAAGCATTGTGTTTGATTAATTCAGGTGATATAGATTCGGCACGTAGTCTGATTGAGCAACTAAAAGGTAATGAGATTGCAGTTAAATTGAATAATCAAATAAATTCAATCTTAAATTTGAGAAAGCATCTTAATCTAAATGTCGATTCAGATACATTAATCAGGCAAAAATCAGAATTTGAAAAAGTTTTCGTTGATAACGACAAGTTGTTTGATATAGCCTTTGTAATGGGTTTGATTTGCTTCAAACTTGAGAGGAATGAAGAAGCATATTTGTACTTCAAAAAAGCTTTACTACTCAATCCAAACAATGATAGACTATTATCTGAAATTGAAAAAGCTGCAAAAATTCTAAATAAGACTGATGATTATTCTGCAACTAGAGAAAGACTTCTTTCTGAGCTTGTTTTATACTCTGACGAAGAGCTTGTTTCTGTTATTATTCCAACATTTAATCGACCACAATTACTTCGAAGAGCTTTAAATTCTGTATTTAATCAGTCCTGGCAAAACTTTGAAATTATCGTTATCAATGATGCCGGCTCAGATCCTTCGGATATTCTTTCAGAATATGACAATTCGAAGATAAAACTTGTTCAGCACAATACAAATCTTGGGGCTTCAGCAGCAAAAAACAGCGGACTCAAAGCTGCTACAGGAAAGTATATAGCCTATCTGGATGATGATGATGAGTTTCTACCACAGCACATTGAGGCTTTAGTTAATTTGCTTAAGTCAACTAATTCTAAAGCTGGCTATAGTATTGCCGAAAGATGGCATTACCAAAATATTAATGATAATACTCCACTTTATAAAGACATTCCTTTCAATAAAGTTTTTTCATTAAAATCATTATTGGTTGCTAATTATGTTCCTATGTTGGCTCTCATTCACGAAAAATCATGTTTAGATGCAATTGGCTATTTTGATGAGAATTATGATACTCACGAAGATTGGGAGTTTATTATCAGACTTGCTGCTGAGTTTGGCTTACAAAAACTATCCGATTCAACTTGCAGATTCTATACTTATAATGATTCTTCGAGTTTATCATCCAAAAGATTGAATATGTACCATTCTCTTGTACAAGTTTATTTAAAGCATAACGATGCATTATATAATTTGAACCTCTATAATGAAAGAATAGATTTTATCAATTCATTCAGATCAGAATTATTAAACCATTATACTCAAAATGATATTGATACAAATGCATACCTTGAGTTTGTTAATTCAAAATCAGATAATATCAATCATAATATAAATGTCACTATAATAATACCAATTTTCAACAGGCTGGAACTAACCAAACAATGTATCGAATCAATATATAATAATCCTCCAAGTTGCGATTTTGATATTATTGTCATAGACAATGCATCGAACGATGGAAGTTATGAATACTTGGAAGAACAAGTTAGCGTTCGCAACAATTTGAATTTTATATATAACCATACAAATCTTGGATTTGCAAAAGCTTGCAATCAAGGTATCAATGCAGCAGAATCTAAATATGTATTGTTATTGAACAACGATATTATAGCAAAACCCAATTGGTTGGATGCCTTAATAAACAAATTAGAATCTGATGATAACATTGGGATTGCCGGTAGTTTGCTTTTATATCCAGATAATGAAACAATTCAGCATGCAGGAGTAAAACTTGGGATGATAAACAACTCATTTGTTCCATATCATCCTAATAAATTAAGAAAAATCAAATATGTACCTAATGTAAAAAACTATGCAGAAGTCAATGCCGTTACTGGTGCTTGCATGTTAATCAGGAAATCATATTTAGATAAAATTGGCAATCTAGACGAAGGATTTATAAATAGCTACGAAGATATTGATCTTTGCTTGAGATTTAGAGTAAACGGCTATAAAGTAGTTTATGTTCCAGAGAGCTCTCTTATTCATTATGAATCAATGAGCCCAAATCGCCACGATCACGATGCTGAAAATATTAGATATTTCAATAGCAAATGGCTTGGCAAATTCAATCCTGATATCCAAGAAAGAGAATTTATCCCTGATGTTTGGTCTATTTGGATTAAAGAAGAACTACAAAAAAAACCGGACGACTCTTCATTAAGAGAAAAACTAAAACAACTGATTATCCAGCGTGGCTCTGTAGCTGAACATGAAGAATATGAATTATACTTAGATACTATAAGCAATGATCAAAAGCAAACAAAAGCATTAGTATCGTTTATTATTCCGATTAGAGATAATCTCGAAATAAGCAAAACTTGTTTGGAATCTATATTCCAAACCTGCAGAAATATCGATCATGAAATAATAGTTATCGATAATGCTTCTTCGCTTCAAACAAAAGAATTTCTAGAAAGTCTCAAACTTTCTCACTCTAATTTTGAACTAATTAGAAATGAAGAAAATTTATCATATTCTAAAGCAAATAATCAAGGTAGAGAAATTGCTTCAGGCAAATATCTCATATTTTTAAATAATGATATAAGATTATTGCCCGATTCGGTGCAAAGCATTATTGATACATTCGACAAAAACGAATCAATAGGAGTGCAAGGCTCTAAACTGCTTTATCCTAACGATACAATTCAGCATGCAGGAATTGTATGGGGCAAAGTGAAGGATGATTTGATTTTGCACTATCATATATATCTCAGTATGCCTAAATATATAGATTGTGTCAATACAGCTCGTGAATATCAATTTGTTACCGGTGCATTTTTATCAATTAGAGCAGATTTATTTGACACAGTTTCAGGATTTGACGA
>JAUQWR010000344.1 GCA_030835065.1 Candidatus Kapaibacterium sp. | reverse complement strand
TAGGAAGTGGAGTTTATTTAATAAGTTTGAACACGAGATGGGGAAAAATTGTTAAGAAAATCAGTTTGATTAAGTAATCAGATATTTATATAAACTTAAAATGAAAATCCGCTTAAATTTAGGCGGATTTTTTTATTTTTTCTATTCCAAACATTCTTGTAACATTCTATATATTAAAGTGTTATTATTAATAATCGTAAAATACGTGAAGGAGCATTATGAAGATTATTGTTGCCATTTTCATGATGTTTATTGCGAGTATATGCATGGTTAATAGTCAAAACCGTGCTAATAATATATTGTTTTATGATAATTTTAAGATGCAATTTGAAAGAGCTGATAGAGAACCAAAACTTCTAAAAACAAATCATAATAAAAAATATATATCATTTTGCATAAGTAACAAAAAAGGTGAATTAGCACTCTATCAGGCTGAATATGGTCTATATACAAGAACTAACAACAATTTGTATCACCAACAATATCAACAATTATCTTTTGGATTAATTATACCCTACGAAAATAGCGATTCCTTATATCATGTCATTACATCAACTAAAGATTATCTAATTTATCTGCTTGTAGATGCTGAATATGAGGACGGAAATGGAAGAATTATAAAAATTGACTCCATAAGTGAAAAACATTTTTCAACAAATTTTTGGAATAATTTATTTTATTCAAAGTCACCTAATAAACACGGTTATTGGATTTTTTCAGTAAACTCCGATAGCAATTTAAGCGTAAAATATTTAGATAAATTTGGACTTCATAAAACAAGTGATAGTTTATTTTATCCATTTTATCATCATTATTATGTATGGTATAACCATTTGATACAAGTATCACTTGATCAAAAAAAAATATATTTATTTGATAATTATTATTACTATAACATTGATACTATTTCTCTTACTATTCTAGATTTTGATAATGTTAATGGAAAATTTTTAAATAGAAATTTATACAAATTAGATTCTTTACTGCTTAATCAATATATTTCTGGATTAAGGTGTTCTGCTTTATCACCCAACGGAAAATACTTATATTTAGATTTAATAATACATAATCGATATTATAAACAAAATGGGAAAGATAGCACAATTTATACTTACAAATTATTCCAATTTGATGTTTCAAATCCAATAGAAGGATTTTCCTCATCACTTTTGTACTCAATCAGCGATTCTAATTATAATAACTTGGGTTATTATGATATGTTATTAGCCCCTGACAATAAAATATATTTATCAAAATCAACTAAAGGTACTATTGGTGTAATTAATGAACCTAATAGAAAGGGCAAATCTTGCAAACTTGATACCGCTAAGTATATTTTAAATGACAACTTGAATAATTTTATTTTTCCTGCAATTTTTCTTGATAATATTTCAACGATATTTCTTGCTGATACTTTTAATTATTGTGAAAGCCAAGATGTTGAAATTATTCCTGAGATTAATAGCAATTATACTCCTGATTCGATTGTTTGGAACAGCAGATTTCCTATGACTTTTAAAACATCTACTCTCTCTATACCAAATGCACAAACTTGGATGACAGGTGAATACTATCTTACTGTTTACTATAAAAATTTCATTGATAGAGATACTATTTTTATATACATTAATCCCAAGCCTACTTTTACCGTTGATATTCTTCCCACAAACAAACCTCAAATTGGTGACGAAGTCACTCTTAGAGTCAATTCTACTATGAGTAATCTTAGTTACCTATGGAATACTGGCGAAACTACTCAGGAAATTAAAACCAAAAAAGCAGGTACTTATAAAGTTACCGTTACAACAGACAAAGTTTGCAGCAATGAATTATACTTTTTTGTAAAATTCTATGATACATTCAAAGTAAAAATAAAGGGCGACTCAGTTCTATGCGGTGCTACTCAAGGATCACTATACGTAACTAATAATGACAATCTCAATTGGGAATGGTCTAATGGTTCGGTTGGTAAGTCTATCATTATTGATAAAGCAGGTAAATACTGGGTTAAAGTTAATAAAAATGGTAAATATTATTATTCCGATACCATAAATGTTAAAATTTCTGAGAAACCAAAGATTTCTATTTTTGCAAAACAGGGTACTAAGCTATGTAATGGTGGATATATTGATTTGATTGTAAAATCACAAAATCCTGTCAAATCTTACTTATGGTCTAACGGAGCAAAAAAAGATTCTATACGCATAAGCTCTATTGGTACATATATTGTCGAAGCTACTAATGCCGAAGGTTGCTCTTCTATTGATAGCATTATTATCAGCGAAGGAGAAAAACCTTCTGTCAATATTCTTGCTTCTGCTAATTCAATTTGCTCAGGTGATATTATTAACTTGGAAAGTGAATTTACAGATCCAACATATTCTTATACCTGGACTGAAAATAATATTGATTTCTCTAACTCAAGCAAAGTAAGCATCAACAAACCAGGGGTCTATTATCTCACTATCAAAAAC
>JAUQWR010000343.1 GCA_030835065.1 Candidatus Kapaibacterium sp. | reverse complement strand
AAGCCAACCGGGGCAATGCGCCTAATTTCTTCGTTGCGAATTTTGCTAAGCCCACTGTAATTCATAATCGTATTTGAAATGGATTCTGCACTTACATTTACTGGCGAAGTTTTATAAACTTTTATCGAGTCATTATCTATACCGAATAATGATGAAAAAGAAGCTAATAAAAACAATATGTAAATATATGATTTCAAACCAATCCAGTCATTAATAAAATTCAAAATTAACTTAATCAAAATTAGAAACAAAATTCAAGTGTATATAAAAAAACACAGCTCCCGATAGGAAAGCAAGGAGCTGTGAATAGCTATATCGACAATTATTGTTTTACAATGACTTTGGCTGCTATTGCATTGTCAGAACTTTTAACAAAAAGGATATACGAGCCTGCAGCTAAATTTCTTATATCAATGCGAGCATTTTGATCAAACTGGTTTGATAAGATTTTTGCTCCTGATATATCAAATATTTCGTAGTTATCGGCATTTATTTCTGAACTGATATTAATAAAATCAGAGCTTGGGTTAGGATAAACCGAAATTTTTGCATCGTTTTCAGAACTTATACCAAGGCTGATCAGATTGAATAGAGTAACTTTATCATTAGCAGTATAATTCTCTTTTTGGCTTACAAGCGAGACAGCCAAGTAGTTTTTCGATTCGTCAAGGAGAATTACAGATTCAGCTTTTCCATCGAGTGGAACATTTGAAATAAGAGAGTTATTGTCTAAAATCGCTAGATTTGATTCGTAAGTAGTTGAGAAAATGAGTCCGGAATTACCGTAAATAGATTCTCTGGGACCATTGAAACCGCTTGTATTAGTAGCAATTTCACCATTAATCTGGAAATTGCCAAGATTATATCTTACAAGCTTGTGCGAACCATTCAAAGTGATAAGCATTTCTGATTTGTCTTTGTTAAGAGAAATATGATTTACGAGGCTTCCCGGTTCAATGATTGCAACTTTATCAGATTCCATATCAAGATTGATGATTTCGACAGAAGCATCACTAGCGCCAGTACCTTCGGCTGCAATTGCAAGATATCGATTGCCATTGAATGAATATGGAATAGTCATTTGCACATTCATTCTGGCAGGAATAGTATCAAGAATCGATTTTGCATCGCGATCCACAACAAAAACGAAGTTAGTATCCGGAAGCCAAGCACCACTCGGAATTACACGTTTGCTTACGTAGAGGCGATTTCCATCTACAGAAATGGCGTGAGCATCGATAGTAATAAAAATGGAATCGATAAGAGCGCCGCTACTAGTATTATAAGTAGCAATTCGGTCTTTCAAGCCCACAAAAAGTGTGTCGCCAGATACAGCAAGGCGAGTAGGAAACTTTATACCAGCAAATTCGAAATTGCAAATTTTACTTGCAGAGCCGCTTAAAGTATTAGTTTTGAAGTAATTATCCATATCAGCTTTAGGCAATCTCCACCAAGAAGGAGCTTCTTCGCCATCGGTATAGCTGCCATTGAAATCAAGATCGACTCCCATACAGATAACATTAAGTCCTTGTGAAGTATTAAACATAAAAGTAGGTTGTTTGCCGCAAGTAAAATTGACTTTGTTTTGGTCAATTTGAGAAAATGCTGAAACAAAGGCAAAAGCCAAAGCAAATAATGCAATAAAAGTAGATTTTTTCATAGAAAAACCCCAAAAGAAAAAAACGATTAAATATGGGGGAAAGAAAGTAGAAGTTAGAATAGACTTTCGCTTCCCTCATTCACCTGTTAGCGCAGGTGTCGTGCTGACCTTCAGCACTATAATGAGCAAAACAAACCAGGTCTTCTGACTCCAGCATCATCCCTAAGCTTCGCCTTCCCACCCGAGAGCAGTGGCTGAAAAAATTCGAGAAGCTTCGGTACGCTGATACAGCGGCGCTACCGTGCAGGATTCTCACCTGCTTCCCTTAATTTGCAATGAACATGATTCAAAATTAAAACAAATATTTGAGAAAAAAAAGTTAATGAAGAAAATAATTTTAGATGCCAATAAATCATTTAATAATATTTATTCTTAAAAAATATAATGAACTGTTTGAGTGTTATTTTTTGTAATGAAAAAGTAAATATATGATTTTTGAAATAAATTATTTGTGTTGGATTAGATATATTTAATATGAAATTATTAAAATCAATGATGAATATAAATAATAAATAATTGTAATATAAGTAGATATAAAATAATTAATAAATTAATATGATTAAAGCATTAATGAATATATTTGTATAGAAGGAAATATTGAAAAGTGCTAAAATATGAATAGAGTGGAATAGAAAAATTCATTATTTAGTTTGCAAATATTAATAAAATATATAATTAGAATAAAAATAAAATAATTTGCAAAAGATGGAAAATGAATTATTTTGCATTCAAGATTTGCGAAGCAGAATTCAAAAATAATATATCAATAGACGGAATTTATATTCGGAAACGAATTGTAATAAATTATAAAATATAATTGATTAAGAGGTGTAAAATGAGAAAGTTGTTTTTCGCCATTGTGTGTCTATTGCTTATATCAAATATTATGAAGGCACAGAATTATATTGATTGTACCCAAGAATGTCCTGCAGGATATTCAATTAATACCAGCGAAACCCGAGCGAATATCTTTATTGTCAATACTAATTATGGTGATGCAAGCTATATAGTGAGGATGAATATTAAAAAATGCTGTAATACTAGTAATGGTGAATGTGTATATTTAATTGAAATGACAAGTATTGAGCCCCAAACAAATTTTAGCAGAAGTTTTACTAATTCTATATTAAGTGAGCTGATAAAAAAAGTATTAGGCAAGTCTAGAGAATTTTTTGGAATTTTGGGTAATATTAATAATTATAATGTAAAGATAAGGACTAGAGCTTGCTATCCAATTGATTTGACCAATGATTCATTATGTACCAATGATTGTTGTATTAGTAATTATCAAATAGAAAATGTTAATAAATATGATGTAATAAAGCAGGTAAGCTCTGAAAAAACTGGTGATACATGTAGAAATGAAGGTTGTATTTATGCATGTGCTTCTCATAATATTGAATTGAATACAAAAATATATTACTCGAATATAGATTGTCCGACTGATAATCCATGCTACTGGGGATTGTTTGGTAATAGTAATATTGATGATGATTATAATTTTATAGGACCAATAAATGGTAAGGATTTTATTGTTAAGACCGGTGATATTGCTCTTGATTCTCTATTTGAAAGATTGAGAATTACTTCAGATGGGAAGTTTTCAATTGGTATAAATAATCCTATAGATATATTTACAGTTGGATTGAATAGAAATTTCAATTCCAAGATAAGTTTTGGAAATGAGTACGATAATCCATCAATAAAACTATATAGAGCTATTGACAATGATTCATGCTTTTCGTTTAGTACTCCAAAGGCTTTTCCGTGGAGGATTGAAGTGATGGCTAACGATTTTGGGATTCCATCGGGTTCGCTTGTATTTAAGTCTGGCGAAGCACAATGCTCTGATGGATATGAAACTATAAGCCCCAAAATGCTTATAACCAGAGATGGAAGAGTAGGAATTGGAACGCTAAATCCATTGGCAGCTTTAGACGTATCGGGATATATAATTAGTAATAATATAATTGCAGATAATATTGCAATCGGTACAGACTCAGCCACAGCAAGGCTTGATATAAATGGAGCTTCTAATATGATAAATCTGAAAGTTAAGGGAATCATATTGACTGAAGAGATTAGAGTAAAGCCTAGTGATGATCCAGATTGGCCAGATAATGTGTTTGATGAAAATTATAAGAGAATGAGTATTAATCAAATTGAAGATTACATAAAAAGTAATAAGCATCTGCCGGGAATACCATCTAAAAACGAAATCTTATCGAATGGTGTTAATTTAAATGAAATGCAAATGCTTTTGCTTAAAAAAATTGAAGAACTTACTTTAGAAATTATTGACTTAAAAAAAGAGTTGAACTCGTTGAAAAAAAGTAAATAAAATAATATTATTATTAGTTGAATCGGAAATGTCATGAATGCATATAGATTGTTATTTTGCTGCATACTTGTGTATATAATGTCATTAACGACAGTTTATTCGCAAGTGATATATGGCGATGAAATTGAGTTGAATGACTCATTAATTGTTGATACAACCCAAGTGTATCAAGCAAAGAAAAGCATAATATTTAAGCCCGGCTTCAAGTTTAGAGCTAGAAAAGACAGTAGTGGGTTGAAAAATATTATGTTGGTAGCAGGAAACCAAAAGTACCCCGGAATTAATCCTATTGTATATCTTCCAAGTAAATATGATTTCGAAAATAGTAGTATATCAGCTAATCAGCCGGGATATAATAGCGGAAATATTAGTGTTTTGCCTGATGGATCTCTAAATTATCAAATCGAAATCCCACTGCCTAAAGGTAGCGGAGGTATGAAACCAAATTTAGGCTTGATTTATAATAGCTCATTTGGTAATGGTGTATTGGGTATGGGATGGACTATGTCTTGCTTTAGTAATATTACTAGAATTGCCAAAACTGAGTATTATGATGGCAAAACTTCATATTTGAATTTGGATACTAGTGATAGGTTGTCTTTTGATGGAGCAAGATTGATCAATATCAATACAAATGTGGAATATTGGAGCGAAGATGCGATATATGTAACAAATGATAATAACAGAATCAGGGTATTTCCAATTTATTCAGAGAATAGGCTGAATGGATTTAGATTAGAAAATATTAGTGGTGATGAGGTTTATTATGGAAATGATTATAGAACTTCATCTATTGCTTGTTCAGTGCCAATTTGCTGGTTTATTACCAAAATAATTGATAAGGACAAAAACTATATAAAGTTTAACTATAAAGATGATGTTTACGAGTATTGGCTGGATAATATAGAATATACAGGAAATGAAAAAACTCCCGAATTAGAACCTTATTTAAAAGTTCAATTTTCATATGCAAGACGGCAGGATATTACTTATAGATTTATAAAGGGAGACAGACTTCCAAAAAGTCTTTTATTATATAAGATTGAAGTATTTAACAAAAGTAATCAAAATCGAAGATTAGCAAGATATGAATTGGGTTATTTATTTAATAATCGATCAATGTTGCATACATTTACGGATTATTCCCGCGACGGAGAAACATTTAATAATCCCATTGTTTTTAATTACGAAAATGATGATTATAGCAATACATTAGATGTTAAAGTTCAAAAACTAACAAGATCAAATATTTTAGATTGGAAAACACACGAAAATTTAACAGGATTTCCAAATGATAAAATCGCTCCAATAGACAAAAAAATATACTACAAATTTGGGGATTTTACTGGAGATGGGAGGCAAGACAGGCTGGTAATATGCAGCGACTATGAGCTTAGCCATTTAGAAGCTTATATCGAAACTAATTTAGGATATACAGATAAAATATATTCGAACGAGGCTATAAAAATATTTGAAAATTTGAGTGGGCAGGCTGCTTTTAGCTGGCACCGAAGGGATGTAGGCGATAAGTTATTATTAGACAGAATGATAATTGTCGATTTAAATAATGATGGATATGATGATCTAATTGTACCATATTTTAGCGAGCAGGCTAATAAACGTTGGAAGTCAACGATTGCCAGTAAATATTATCATCATAAATCCCCCTGCCATTTTTCGCCCTTTTAGCCCAATAAATTAGTCGTTTAATCATCAGTACTTTTCGCCACTATCTCAATAATTATTTTCTACTACCACTCAGCTAAGCGTTGAATTGTTGGTCACATTTGGATCATATCTTTTTTAAATCTTGTACCTTTATCTATCAAATCATCTATTATTTTTAAATGTAGTTTACTAGTATCCAACATATCATTAATTGTACATAATTTCAAGTCGTCACCAATATAATCATCTTCATCACTTAAAACAATACATTTTAAATTATCTACCTCATTAATCGTACTTTGAATATGTTTTTCGCTTAAATGTACATACCCAGATAAATTTTGATATAAATCTCTAAAGCCTGATTGAATTTTTGATACCTTCATAGAAAGAAAAGAATCTGTCAATCTTTGTTGCTTTCCATTATCATTTATCTTGATATTATCCAATTTATCCCCATTTATAACTTGTGAAGCTAATTTGTTTGCATCTTTAACCAAATAAAATGCATACAACCTCATTACATTATCTTGTTGAATTCTGACAAGTGGCATAGCACAACAATAATTATTAATAACAAGCATTTCAATAAATCCAGAAATGACTTTAAGAGCTCTATTCATTGATGCTAATAGCACTATATCCATAGTTAACAATATTTTTTTATTATCTTTTGGTTGCATGAGTCCATTAGCTCTTTCCACATATATATCTTTATATGAATTTAATTTTTCACAATAACAATTAATATTTTCCATATTCATCCTCAATTACTTTACAAATCATTCGATATTAAAAGACTTCTTTTTTTAAATCTCATTATAAACTTATTATTGAATATTTTATATTGTTGACGATCCAAACCATTTATCATATTTATACCAGTGTCATCAGAAATGGAATAATTGTTTTCAGTTTTCCAATAATTAACAAATACGCAGTGACCACGTCCTTCGCCTTCTTCGCCTTCATTTACAATTTCTTTTAAAAATAAAATTGCATATATCTCTTTAGAATCAACTTCAACTGGATCTCTTACAAAATCAAAGTATAACTTTAAATCAGTTAGATTATAAACTTCATAATCATATTCTTTCCATCCACCATTTTCATCTGTATATATCAGGATTTGTTTATCAATTATTTCTATTATTGATTCATCTAAGCCTGCTTTTTTACAGAGTTCTTTAACAGCCCAATTCACACAAAACATAATAACCTCAATAATAAATTGTTATCAATATTTAAAATGCTTTTCCATAACATTCAAAATAAATTTATGAATATTTGATTTTTATTTCAACTTATAATTTGATGAAAATAAAAATTTTTTTTTGGCATAGTATTTGATTAAGTCAAAAATCCTGCAAAATCCTTATAATTCAATCGTTTAAGCAATTTCACTAAAACACTAAGTTATTTATTATATGGAGTTACTAAAATTCCGATTAGGTATCTTTATAGTTATAGGGAAAATAAATCAACTCCTCTTAAAACTCATTTATGAGCCTTGACGCTGGGAACTTTGAATAGATGTGGGTTTTAAGGCATCTTTTATTTTTATGCGTAAATTTATGCGTTATTATTTTTTATCTTTATGCGTAAATTTATGCATTGCTATTTATTTCAAAACAAGGGCGTCGTGAAACACGACATCCCAAAAAAATGAGGGCTATTTTACCCTCATTTTTTCAGATTAACTCTTCATGTTTTTGCTTATATTTGCATTATGAAATTAAACCTCTTCCAACAGTTGGTACATTCATTGTACCGTGTATTTGCCTTATCTCTTCAAGGCTCATTTCTCTTCTGTTATAGGAACGTGCTTCGTCAGGTCTCCAAAACCAAGCTTTTTTCTTGGCTGCGAAAAAGAAACCAGCCCTCTTAAGTACGTCCTTAAATGTAAATGTCTGTCCTGTTACCCAGATCCATTTACCGACTATCTCAATCAAAATTCCTTCTAAGTGGATAATCTCTTGAATCCGCTCCATAAATATTTGTTCTACTTCAAAATCAAGGTTTACTTCTTCTACTGTTTTGGTTCGTCCTGAAATCGATTTAAACAAAAACTCATACTCTATATTTACTAATTTCATACTT
>JAUQWR010000342.1 GCA_030835065.1 Candidatus Kapaibacterium sp. | reverse complement strand
AAAGCAACAAGCCCTTGGTTTGATTTTGAATCTGGATTTTATAATAATCCAATTGATTTCAAAATTAATTATAATAAAGACTCTGAAGTATTTTACACTCTGAATGGTTCGGAACCAACAAAAAATTCCATTAAATATAATGGAGAAATAATTCCGATATCTACAAATACTGTACTTAGAGCAAGAGCTTTCAAAGATAATGCAATACCTAGTGATGTTTCGAGCAGATCATTTATTTTTAATGAAACAAGTAGTATTGGAATTGTTTCATTAATTGGAGATTCTCTAGAAATCTTTGATTCTCAAACAGGTTTGTTTGCTCCTAATATGGTTGATTCGGACAAAGAAGTCGCTGTTTCATTCGAGTTTTGGAAAGGCATTGATAAATCTTTGTATCGTGCAGGTGCAGGAGCAAGGCTTCATGGTGGAATTACGCGCAACTATGCTCAAAAAGCTTTAAGACTTTATGCTAGAAGTAAATATGGAAATAGAACATTTGAGAATGATTTTTTTGGTAAAGACTATCTAAAAAACTATGATAAAATTGTACTTCGCAATGGTGGCTCTGATTGGTTCAGAGCTTTTATCAGGGATGAAGTATCAGCGATTTTAGCAAAGTCACTCAATAGTATAATGGAAAATCCTTACAAGCCTGCATCAACTTACATAAACGGTCAATACTGGGGAATGTATAGTATTAGAGAACGTCAAGACGAAGAATTGCTAGCAGAAAGATACCAAATTCCTAGCGAAAATATTGAATTTATTGAATCTAATATTGATGCACATAGTGGTAGCTCCAGAAATTGGAAATTGCTGCTAGATACTGTCAAAATGTTGAATTTTTCCGAAGATAAATCTGTTGATAAAATTGAAAAGCAAGTTGATTTCGATAATTTGATTGATTATACTTGTGCAGAAATGTTTGTTGGTAATTGGGATTGGCCTTGGAATAATCTCAAATATTGGCGTTCCATCGATTATGATGGCAAATGGAGATTTATTTATTTTGATACTGATTGGGGGTTAGGTAATTATTCTTCGGGTCCGGATATTAATACAACTACCGATGCTCTAAATCCTGAAAAATCCAGTTATAGCTTGTTGATGAGTAGTCTTCTGAAAAATATTAGTTTCAGAAACAAATTTCTAAACAGATTTGCCGACCTGATGAATACAATTTATCAACCTGCAAATGTTACCAGAGTAATTGATAGTGTTGCAAATTTGATAAGAGCTGAAATTCCAAGGCATAAAACCAAATGGCCAGAATCTTGCGAAAATTGGCAAAATGAAATAGAACATATGAAGTATTTTGCTACTAATCGCAAATTGAATCAATTTAATATTTTACATAAACATTTTAAATTAGATTCAATTGTTAATATTAAATTTGTTCAGGATGATTATACTGCGGGAAGAATAAAAATAAATACAATTTTTGCTCCCGAAAAATTATTGAGTGCCTTTTATTTTAAAAATATTCCAATTAGTATTACTGTTTATCCGAACGAAGGATTTGAGTTTATTGGTTGGTCTGATACAAAATTAGGTAGTTCTAGTAGCTTAGTTTATACTCCAATCGAAGATGCCGAATTAAGGCCAATGTTTAGGAAAATTGAAACAAATAAAGATAGCTTAATTGTGATTAACGAAATAATGTATAATCCTCCAAAATTGATTCCTTCGGAAGATTGGATTGAACTTTATAACAATACAAGTAAAGATATGGATTTGAGCGGCTGGGAAATTAAAGATGACGATGATACTCATTCATTTAAAATTCCTTCTGGTACAAAGATTAAATCTAGAGATTTCTTTGTGATTTGTCGGGATAAGCAAGCTTTCAAGACTTATTACCCTAATGTTAAGTATTTTGTTGGCAATTTAAGCTTTGGATTGGGCGAAACCGATATGGTAAGATTATACGACAAAAAAGGCAAATTGATTGATTCTGTGAGTTATACTGATAATTATCCATGGCCCGAAAAAGCTGATGGAGATAGTTCCAGCCTTGAACTCAAAAATCCAAGTTTACTCAATTCAAATTATACAAATTGGCAAGCATCGGCTAGAGTGATGGGGACTCCCGGCGAGCAAAACAGTACTTATACCGGTGCTTCAGATATGGAATTGACTTTCACTTTTATTAATATTTATCCAAATCCAATAAAGAAAGATTTTACAATTCAATTAGATGAAATTACTAATGGAAATTACAAAGTTGAATTATATAATTACACAGGGCTAAAGGTTTGTGATTTGTATGAAGGAACAATTGATCAGGAAACAAAGCAATTGAATATGAGTCTGCCTATCAATTTAGATATTGAAAAAGGTGTATATTTGATTAGTCTTAAATCAGAAAATAGCAGATCAATAATAAAAGTAGTAATTGAATAGCTAGAATTTAAATTTTCTTCTGTTCGATTTTATTTCTGAACGCCTCTTTTTTGAATCGAGGCGTTTTGTTTTTTCTACTAAAGGTGTTTTTGTTTTAATACGTTTAATTGGTATCTTTTCAGCTTTTTCCAATAACTCAATAAG
>JAUQWR010000341.1 GCA_030835065.1 Candidatus Kapaibacterium sp. | reverse complement strand
TTCTCTATCATAGCTGAAACAAAATTGTATCATCTTAGTGATTGTTGGCATAGACTTGCCTTCCGATGCTTCGGCTAAACTCATTTTAACGTCGAATGGCAGATATTCTGTTCCAAGAAGATATCTGGATATCTTGCCATCTGGAGTCAAAACTACCAGAGTTGCTGCATGCACAAAATCCTTCTCGCCATCTGGTTTGAAGTGAAATCCTACTGCATTGGCAATTTTCATTACATTTGCCGAATCGCCAACCATGAATTTCCAGAAAGAAGGATCTACCTTACGCTTAAATGATGACAGATAATTACTTTTCCAATTTGCTGCTTTATCGTAGGTTTCTTTAAAATCGAAACTTATAGTCAAAGCTTTAAAATTTTTGCCAGGCTCTAAATCTACTTTGTCCATTACATCAGCCATGCCTGTAAGCAAAGGGCTGCAAATACCCGGGCAATGATAATATACCAAAGATAATATTGTAGGTTTGTCTATAATATCCTTTAGCTTCATTTTTTTACCTTCGGAGTCTGTAAATTCCAGATCCATTGGCACTTGATCGCCAAGGTGCTCCACAATTCCAACTTCCGGCGGTTTTTCATTATGTTCCTGAGCTATTATTGGAAATACACCCAGAATCAATACTATTACTAATAACAACTTTTTCATGATTTTCTGCTCCTGCTATTCGAAAAATCTTGCTAAAAAGCTTCGCATACCATTCAACTGCTCGTCATTTAGTTTGAGAGCCAGTGGTTTAAATCCATTGTTATTTATATTCGAAGCTATATAATTTGCAAAACTTGAATTGCTAGACTTCCAAATATTCGATTTTTGAAGATATATAATTGCTCTTTGTTTGTTTGAGCATACTCTGTCAAAAACATTAAAATTTGGATCCGATTTGTGTGTTTCGATCAAGGAAGCAATAAGCATATTAGCTTCATGAACTGGCTCAGATTCTTTAGATAAGATTTTCAATGCTTTAGCAACCGGAATTTGATTTGGCATTATTCTGCCTTTAGACAAGCTATAAGTATCATCCAATAATGCAAGTTCTTCTGCAGTATTTTGTGGAATATCCGGCATAATGGATTGAATAAAGTGAATCAATGCAAACTTATCTTCCACTGGCAAATATTCATAAGCAACCATTCCCGATCCCGGAATACCTTCTTCTAAAGTTTTGTAGATATCAGCTATTTTTCTGCCATTTATCCACGCATCTTTCGAACTAAAGTTCCTTGGTTTAGGATTAAGTGCCGAACCAGCTGCGCCATCGCCTTTGCCTTCTTCGCCATGGCAAGATGAGCAAGTGGATTTATATAATTCTTTGCCTTTTGCTATTATTTTGTCGTCTGGTTTTACTATTTCTGCTATATTAACTCCTGCCAGAATAACACCTTTTTTGGCTGTAATATCTTTTGGAAATTTTGTAGAATCGACATATTGCGGCTTAATTTTATTCAAAGCTACGTTGTCGAGATTGACTACATAATATAATCCACCGAAAATAATCAACACAATAAAGTAAGGATAAATCAAACCAAACCATCTGATCGGAGTTTTAGCAACAGCTTGAAAATCAATTTCTTCTTCAATTTTATTTGGATTGCGTTCTTCCATAATATTACCGTTTTAAAATTTATAAATGGAAATTCAATCCGCGGCTAAGCTTTGGATCACCAATTGGAATTAAATTACGTTTTCTGCTCATTAAGTTGAAAACAACAATAATCAAACCGGCAGCCACAACAGGTGGAACTAATTCCATCCAGCCAAAGCTTGCACCGTTTTTGCTATATGTAGGCATAACAAGCCAATATAAATCATAAAAATGAGCAAATATTATCCATATAGACATAAATTTCAATCTTTTTGCATCAGATTTTGCCGGTTGTGGCAATAATACTGCATAAGGCACCAAAAATCTGATTATTATCAAAAATATACTTACAACCAACCAACTTCCTTGACCTCTAGTTATATACCAGAATGTTTCTTCAGGAAGATTGGAATACCAAATCAAAAGAAACTGGCTGAATGCTATATATGCCCAGAAATTTGTGAATGCAAAAAGCAGAGCACCAAAATTATAATAGTGATCTCTTTTTATTTTTTCGGGCATATAACCGCCCTCTGTTAGATTGATTGAAATAAATGCTAATACTGCCATTGCTGCACCAAATGTACCTGCAAAGTAATATACGCCATATATTGTAGAAAACCAATGTGGCTCTAAACTCATCATCCAATCTATTGATAATATTGTGACCGATATTGCAAAAAACGGCATAAATATAGCCGATACGACTGTATTTCGTTTTGATATTTTTTCTGACTTAGTCTTGTCTTGGCTGAATGAAGAACCAACTAGCAAGAAGTAAAAAATACCCATTACAACAAATATCGCGACAGTTCTTATTATAAAGAATGATTCATTTAGATATGGCGCTTTAGCTGCCAATATCACATCTTCGGCTAATGCCTCCGGATGAGTCCAGTGGAATAATCCGTGAAGATTTATAAATAGTGGTATTGATAGAATTGGAGCAATAAATATTAATGAAGACAGCATTTCGGATATCCTTCGGAAAGGAACACTCCATACTGCACCTACAAGATGCTCCAAGGCAACTAAAAACAAAGATCCTAAACCAATACTCATCAAAAACATAAATGTGATGATTGTATTAAATGCTGCTCTATGATTATCTACCATGTAGGCAACAATCATCATTATAGCACCCACGAGGAGAACACCCACTCCAAACATTAAATTTGAAGGAGCAAATTCTTTTTTTACATAAACTGATCCACTTGAATGTGTCATTTTAAGTCCTCCTCTTTTGCATTTAACGCTCTTTGCAATGTTCTGATGTAGTTTATCACTTTCCATCTGTCTTCTGCTTTTATTTGTGATGCATAAGAAGGCATGGAATTTTGTCCGTCCATTATAACAGCATAAATCCTTCCATCTGTCCAATTCCTAACTTTTTCGGAATGTAAACTTGGTGGATTTGGAAACTGTCCGTTTAGTCTTGCATCGCCATTGCCTTGGTAGCCATGGCAAGGACTGCAATATGTATCAAATTTTGCTTTTCCTACAGCTAAATTCTCTTTTGTAGCTTCTATTGGATTTACTAATTCTGTTCCGGCTTTTTCAGGATTTCCTTTATATAAATAAGGAGTTGTGCCACGTGCTACTGTTCCTTCGATAGGTGTTCGCATCGAAAAGCCGTCTTTAAAGAATTTTGTAGGATATTGAGCATCCAACCTTTGTTGGAACATCATCCAATTGAATGGCTCTACAAACATAAGCTTGTTCAATAAAACATAAGTAGCACCAGATACTAAAAATGCTGCGGCAAGCAAAAACATAACAAATTTGGTTTCAAATATTTTTGGTCTAAAGTTTATTGTTTCTTCAGGATAGTAAATTGGCTCAATAGTATGGCAATTAATACTTTCCAAAAACTTTCTACATTCTTCCAAATCAAATTTTACATCTTTAGCTTCGATACAAACACCAAACTTATCGGCTGAAACTTTTTTCATATAGTCTGTATCATGAAGTGGATGGCTGTTGTTAGGAAGTTTGAACAAGAAAAACAACATACTAAGAACAGTACCAACTGAAGCAAGCAAAACAGTGATTTCGAAAGTAACAGGAATCAAAGCAGGCAATGGAAAAAACGGCTTGCCACTAATTATCTGCGGATACAATTGAGACATTGTAAGCCACATAATAAATAAGCCAGTGATAGCTCCGGTAAGCCCAAAAGCCAAAGCAAAATATCCTAGTGGCGATGGTTTTAGACGCATTGCCTTATCAATACCATGGAGCGGATAAGGAGTATGAATATCATACTTCTTATAATCAGCTTCTTCTAATTTTTTTGCTGCATTGATAACATCATCCGGCTTGTCTAAAATACCGGTAATTCCATAAATAATTTCTTTATTCATGTTTGCCTCCTTCCTTGCCTTCATCTCCATGATGGCTTGGTTGTGCTCCGTCAATAACTGCTTTTACTTCTGCAATCGATACAACTGGCATTGTCTTTGTAAATAATAGTAGTAATGTAAAGAACAATCCAAAGCTGCCTATCAAAATTCCGAAATCGACTATTGTCGGTTTGTAATAAGCCCAGCTCGATGGCAAAAAGTCTCTCGAGAGTGAAGTTACAATAATTACAAATCTTTCGAACCACATACCCACATTTACAAGCACACCAATTACAAACATTATTGGGATAGATCTGCGAATTTTTTTCGACCAGAAAAACTGTGGGAAAATCACATTACAAGACACCATAATCCAATATGCCCAAGCATAAGGACCAAATGCTCGATTGACAAACACAAAAGTTTCCATTGCATTGCCACTATACCATGCTATAAAAAACTCCATACCATAAGCGTAGCCCACCATCATACCGGTAGCAAGCAACACCTTGTTCATTTTTTCTAATGTGTCTAAAGTAATGATATGTTCAAAATTGAAAATTTTACGTATAAATATTAAAACATTTTGCACCATTGCAAAACCGGAGAAAACTGCTCCGGCAACAAAGTATGGCGGGAATATTGTTGTATGCCAGCCAGGCAATACAGATACTGCAAAGTCGAAGCTCACAATTGTATGCACTGAAAGCACCAATGGAGTTGCAAAACCAGCTAATATCAAATAGACCATTTCATAATGCTGCCAATGTCTATTAGAAAATCTCCAGCCCAATGATGTAATAGTATAAATAAATTTCTTGATTTTATTAGTAGTTTTAT
>JAUQWR010000340.1 GCA_030835065.1 Candidatus Kapaibacterium sp. | reverse complement strand
ATACATACAAGTATTAAAATTAAATCCGACAGTAAAATTCAAAATATTAGCATTTCCTGATACAGACAAAGACAAACAGGCTAATAATGAATTGACAAAGGCAAGAGCAGAAGCTTTGAAAGAATTGTTCGTGAAGAAAGGAATCAAAGCAGAAAGAATAAATGTAGAATCAAGCGACTCTACAGATCCAAAGAATCCTCCACCAAGCGGAAAAGCAGCAAAAGGCAAACGCTACACCGGAACAAATTATTTAGTATTGACAAGTTTCTAGGAAACATGAGTAAATAATTACTCACAAAGTGTGGTGTATGAGGAGAAAATTTGGCAGTTTTTGGAACTAAATAAGAAACACAAAAAGCGAAGCGAAGAATTCCGAAAGGAAAATCTTCGCTTCTGCATTTTTTTGAGCAAAAAGTATAAATTTAGATAAGACAAAACGGACAAAAAATGCTGTGGAAAACTTTATTTCAAGAAAAATGAAAAAAAAGTAAAGCAAAAAGTATATGTGTGTAAATAATCTGACACAATTTTCCACAAAAAAGAAAAAATGAGAAAAAAAAACGATAAAATTGAAATTAATCTCGATTATGAATAGTTTGTTTTTGTTTATTAAGTTATGATATTATAAATTTGTACCTTACAGGTGCAATAAAAGCTATTGCGCCCGTAGCTCAACTGGATAGAGTGTTGGATTCCGGTTCCAAAGGTTGGGGGTTCGAATCCCTTCGGGCGTGCAAATGTTTGATATATAAATAAATTAGAGGGATATGAAAAACAAGAATAACGATTTAGAAGCGTTCGACGAAAACGAAGAATTGATGGTCGAAGTAACTAATGGTACAGAAGAAAAGGCAGTAAATTTCTTCCAAAGATACGGTAAATTCGTTATAATAGGTGCAGTTGCAGTGATAATAGTAGTTGCAGGCTGGTGGTATTTTTCCGCTAAGAGTGCAGAAAACGAAAAACAAGCATCTGTAGCATTGTCGCGTATATTCCCATATTATCAGAACGGCGAATATATGCAAGCACTTAGTGGCGATAAAGTGCCGCCAGTAAGAAACGAAAAAGTACTTGGATTAAAACAAATTGCCGACGAGTATAGCGGTACAGCAGCTGGCAAATTGGCTGCATTCTACTCAGGCGAAGCATTGCTATCACTAAACAAAGCACAAGAAGCACGCGCTTACTTCGAAAAAGCATCAAAAAGCGAAAGCGATGCAATAAAAGTAGGTGCTAATGCAGGTTTAGGAGCATGCTTAGAAGCAGAAAACAACTTTAACGAAGCAGTAAGCTACTACGAAAAAGCAGCTGAAATGAGCGAAGAACCAGGCACTAAAGCTAGATATAACTTCTACTCTGCTATGTGCTACGAAAAATTAGGCAATAAAGAAAAAGCAATTCAAATATATAAAGATATTATGAATGCTAGAGAAATGAACGAATTCATAGGACTGGCAAAGTCCTCTTTGGTTCGCCTTGGCACGATTATTGAATAATTTACATTTGGTTGAATATAAATTTTTTGAAATAAATGATAGATTTTTTAACAATTAGTTCATTTTTTGGAGGTAACATGCAACGATTGTTTCGGTTGAGTATTTTAATGGCCCTCCTGTGCATAATTAGCGTTTCAGCTTTTGCACAAAAACCACAGGTGAAAATTTCCGGAAGGATTGCACCTGGCGAGGTCAAAATATTACAACAAGACTCAGTCTACATCATCAACCATCAGCTTATGGTTGCTGGTACTCTGATAATCGAACCCGGAACAACAGTCTATTTCTACGATAATGGTAGAATTATTGACTCAGTAGGCGGTAGAATCATTGCTGACGGCTATGCTTATACTAACTACAATGCAAACCCGGATGCGATTAACCCGGTAAACTTATACCCGGCAGATCAAGGTGGATTTGGCTATGCAGACATGAGATATTTTCTCTATAGAGCAGGTCAAAACACTATCAATGTTAACACTCACCGCGATGTGACTGTTAATCCTAACAAGTTCAACCACGTTTTCAACGTATTGGTTGATACTGCAGCTAGAAGAATTGTTGATTTGATTAACCCGAACGACCCGGCTTGGCCGACAGCTCCATTCTCAGTGAGCCCGTTCAATAATAATCATATCATCATTCCTTTCGAATACGCGATTATGTTTAATGCTGCTCGCATGAACATCAATCCTAATTTAGATCCAAACTTGAAAGTACGCCCATGGGCAAGATTAAATCAGAAACCAGCTGATTTTACTCGCGCTCAAATCCGTTTTGTAGGACAACCAGAAAACAACTTCTCCAGAGAATGGGGACACATTGTTGTTCTTCCAGGTGCAAGAGCTGCTTTCTTCCGCAATGTTAAATTTGAAGGCTTTAGAAAAGATACAACTGTAGATCGTCTTGACTATTACGCAAAAGCGTCATTGCCAGAACTTACAGATGCAGAATTCAGAGCTTTAAATAATAAACTTCGTTCATTAACAAACGGTGCTGGTGGTGCTTTGACATCATTCTCATCAAGAACTTGGTTATTGAACTGTACATTTGCTAATAACATGGCTCGTAATCGTGGCGGTGCTTTGCAATTATTGCAAACTCCAGCTGGTTACCCAAGAATTGATATTTCAGCTTTACCTGAATATCCAGATGATAAAAACCCTAACATCACAGACAAATATGGTAAGATTTCTGAAATCAACAAAGCAGCTTGGATTCCAAACATCGATAATATCGATGCTGCTTCAGTTGAACCATTAACAGATTATGCACGCCAAGGCTGGGACGATGCTCGTCTATCAGTATATCTTGGTCGCGTTCGTAACTTGAAATTTGACCGTAACAAAGTTGTTATGGCTGAAGTTGGTGAAGAATATGTTGGTAACCCACCAGTGAAAATCGTTCGCGATATCATGGGTGCTCCAGCTACTTACCCACAAGCATTTGGCAACAAAGCATTTGGTGGCGCTCTCTATATTTCAGGCGATGATGCTGATGAAAATCGTCAAATTGAAATTGGTTTAGGCGTTAACAATAAATTATTAATCGAAGGCAAAGTTGTTGATCTTAACAAACCAGAAACAGCAACAGCAGCTTACGAAGATACATACGAAGCTACAAGCAACATGGCAATCAACTTGCAAAACCACTTGAGCACTTTCGGTGCACGCGGTGGTGCTATTTATGTAGGTAAATATACTTCATTATTAGTAGCAGGTTCATTCATTGCAAACGAAACACAATCTCCATTCTTAGTAAATGGAATGAATGGCGTTAATAATGGTGCTTTCTCTATGGGTGGCGCGATCTTTATGGAAAATACTCTTAACCGTTTGTCTTTGAGAGGCGGTCCAAAGAGAGCTGACATTAAGATTCAAGGCACAAATGGCGCAGAAGCTCCAATCGATAACTCAACATTGTTCTCAAAGAACCGCGCAGGTTCCGGTGGTGCTTTATATGTAGATGGTAATGCATCTGATATCATGTCTCCAGTAATCGGCGGTTGGGACACAAAAATTGAAACACGTGAATACGGCTTCAATATTAAATTTATCGAAAACTCAGCTACATCATTCGGTGGTGCTGTATATACAAAAAGAAATATGTCTATCAATGGTGCAGGCGGCGTTGAAAACGATTTGTTGATCGGATACGGCGGCCATTTCCCTGTAACATTTATGGACAACATGGCTGGCTATGCAGGCGGTGCTTTGGCTATCAATATTCCAAACTCTTACCCAGCAACTCCAGACTATAAGAGATCAGTGCACATTATCCGTGCATCATTCGAAAACAACCACGTTGGTAAAGACGTTGTTCCTTCTAATGTAACTGAAATCCGTGGTGGTGGTGCTATTTATTCAATGAATGGCGACCTTAACCTAGTTAAAGGTACATTATTCTTAGGTAACAAAGTTCATAACGGTAACGGTGGCGCGATCGCAATGGTTAGCCCTTCATCAACACAAAGAAGATTCTTCTTGTCAGATCTTGACCATGTAGAATTTGAAGATGTTAAGTTGATTTCCTTCAACGATGAACATGCTTATATTGCAAAAGCATACCACTCAACAAACAATCCGTTTACTTTCTCAAATTCACCTGTATCTCCTGATGCAAGAATGCTTACAAGATTTTTCGACAACGAAGTTAATATCGTTGATTTGTGGGTCGTAAGCAATTGCAGGAACTGTCAATGGAGCCCATGATGCACCTGCGTTTGTTGTTTTGATAATTGTTCTGTAAGCACCAGCAGCATAA
>JAUQWR010000339.1 GCA_030835065.1 Candidatus Kapaibacterium sp. | reverse complement strand
ATTAAGCTATTAAGCAATTCAAATAACGACCGTTTAGATTTTTGGCAAAATGAATTAGACAAATTAAAATAACTATTCAACGATTGCTATTACACATTCCATACAATTGAAAGCGGCGGGTAAGTCACCTCCCGCTTTTTTTATTTCTAATGTATATGTTCGGAATTCTCCAATTTCTTTTTTTAATGATTGTTTTTCTTCATCTGTCAATTCACGTGATGATAATAGCTCTATAGACTTCTTCCCAATCTGCTTTTTTAACTCGCCCAACAAACTTTCGTTTCTGTTTTTGGCATCTAGAGGAATTATATATTTTTTAACATTATTTACCGAATTCAGACTCGATTTTTCATTTATTGAAATTGTTCCTTGAGCTGCCTTTAATGTCTGCCCTTCTTTATCTGTCAAAATTAGTTCAAATGAAAAATCATAATCTAATTTCTTTTCAGATATATCATCTTTCATATTCCAAATAATTGGACTATTTGGAATATTGAATCCATCATATTTCTTTATTATGTTCTTAGCATTTTTGATTATAAATTCCCAATTCTTAAGTCCGGCTTCAGACTCAACATCCAAATAAAACTTAAGATCTGGTATTGTAGTTTTAACAATCGTATCTTTTATTCTTATATTTTTGATATTTTTTTGTTTAAAATCATTACCGCAATAAATCGATTCATAAATGTACTTGACTACTGTGGCATTAAACTTTTCAGTCTCATTGCCCGGAGGCATAATAAACTTAGTCTTAACTTCGCCACTCAAAAGCGCCTTCATTTTTGGGATAAGCTTAGAATACTCTTCATTAACAATTATTCTCTTATATTCTTTATTATCAATAATATCAGTTTTCTCTTCAATATTTTTATTTGACAGAATTATCATTGGATTAATAATATTACTGCTAAATGTTTCGATTGTATCTCTTACAAATACAGAATCGATATTTGAGCTAAATAACGTAGGTTTTCGACTACTAAATATTTTTGAAGCCGAAAATCCAAAGTTTAATTTAGAATAATTGCCAAAACCATTTGCTAAAACAGAGTTCAAAGCAAATTCATAATTAGCATAAACTCCAATATTCAAATATGGGTTTCGAAAAAATGCAGGGTAATATGATAATCCAATATTAGGATTGATATTAAGAGATCTGGGATTAATTTTTTTATTTTTTTGCTCAGGCAAAGGATAGACAAACTCATAA
>JAUQWR010000338.1 GCA_030835065.1 Candidatus Kapaibacterium sp. | reverse complement strand
AATTTGAGGAACTACACCAGATAGCAATACGTTTTGATAAAATATATTACCCTAGCCTCTCAATGAGTCGATTGGTTCTTGAATACGAGCACCACCACTATCGTTGATAGCGATATAAGGAACACCGTTTTTCAATGATTTTTGCATAGCTTCGCAGATTTTCCAAGAATGGCGTCCACCAACTGAACCGCCCATTACTGTAAAATCTTGGGAAGATGAATAAACTAATCTGCCATTAACGGCACCCATAGCAGTAACAACACCGTCGCCGGGTAGTTTTTTGCCCGCCATGCCGAATGATTCGCCGGCATGTTCTACAAACTTATTGATTTCATCATAGAAACCATTGTCATATAATAAATGTAGTCTCTCACGAGCTAACATTTTGCCTTGCTTGTGCTGTGATTCGATCTTGTCTAAGCCGCCTGCAAGGAGAATTTCGGCTTCTTTTTGCTTTAATTCGTTGATTTTTTCTTGTACTGTTGCCATATATCTTTACTTTAATAGTAAATAATTATATTTTTTCGCTAATTGCAATAAATTTGCTTACAAAGTTAGCAAAATCATATCATTTAACCAATAATTAATAAAAAAAAATCAATAATTTTTTCACAGTTTCTAAGTGATTGAAATATAATTAATTATAAGAAAATTTATGGTTTAGTTTTGATTAAATTTGCATATATTAGAGAAAATAATATCGGTAAATAATTCTCGATAAACTGTTTTTTATTCTTTTTTCTAAAATTGAAATGAATATTCATATTTCAATTGTCTTCATTTCGTGTTAATAAGTTTATAAAATCATTATATGCTTTTTTTATATTTTTGTTGGGGTTTTATTTGGAGATTTTATGCCTGAATTTGTACATTTACATAACCATAGTCACTATTCGATTCAAGATGCTCTACCAACTGTTAGCGAATTGGTAGATGCTGCTGTCAAAGATAATCAAAAAGCTATTGCTCTGACTGATCACGGGGTTATGTTTGGTATTATTGAGTTTTATACACTTGCTAAAAGTAAAAATATTAAGCCAATTATTGGCTTTGAAGCATATATTGCCAATGGCAGCCGACATGAAAAAAATATTACTAAAGGTCCTAATCGTAAAAGAAACTATTATCATATTATTCTCTTAGCTAAAGATAATCAAGGATATAAAAATTTAGTAAAATTGACTTCTTATGCTCATACCGAAGGTTTTTATTATAGACCTCGTATCGATAAAGAATTACTCGAGAAATATAAAGATGGATTGATTGCTACCTCAGCTTGTCTTGGTGGAGTTGTATCTGCTCATCTTGCTGATGGAAATTTTGATCTTGCAATGGCTGAAGCTCAATATTACAAAGATTTGTTTGGTGATGATTTCTATTTAGAAATTCAAAATCATGGACTTAATAAAGATCCAATTATACTAAGGGATGTCCCTATAATTGGTGAAAAACTCGGCATTAAAGTAATTGCTACTAACGATATCCATTATATGAAAAAAGAGCATGCTATTGCTCATAATATACTTCTTAATATTCGTGATGCTTCTGCGACGGAAGATACTGATATTTATAATTTGAGATATGGCACTGAAGAGTATTATTTTAAAACTCAAGAAGAAATGTCTGAATTATTTAAAGATAATCAAGAAGCTTTGCTTAATACAATCGAAATTGCAGATAAATGTAACTGCGAAATTGATTTAAAAACTCTTTATATGCCCGAATTTCCTATTCCAAAAGAATCTAAGGCTACAAACCTTGATGAATATTTAAGAGAATTGGTTTATGATGGGCTTTATAAGAAATTTGGCGAACTCTCGGATACTGTCAAAGATAGGGCTGAATACGAACTTAATACAATTATTAATATGAAATTCCCAGGCTATTTTTTGATTGTATGGGACTTTATTAGAGCTGCTCGCGAATTAGGTGTTAGCGTTGGTCCTGGTCGTGGTTCTGCTGCCGGTAGTTTAGTTGCTTATGCACTCGGTATTACTAATGTAGATCCTTTGCCTTATGATTTGCTTTTTGAGCGATTCCTCAATCCTGAACGTATTTCCATGCCCGATATCGATATTGACTTTGCTGATGATAGGCGAGATAGGGTTATCGATTATGTAAAAAGAAAATATGGCGAAAATGCTGTTGCACAAATTGTTACTTTTGGTAAACTTTCTTCAAGACAGGTTATTACTGATGTTGGTAGAGTGCTTTCTGTCGATTTAAAAACTGTCAAAAATATTACTTCGAAAATTCCTGTCGTTAGAGGTAAGGTTAAAAAAGTATCCGAAGCCTTAGAAATGGCTGATTTGCAGTGGCTCAAGGAATCTGATGATTCTAAACTAAAGAATTTGGTAGAATTTTCGAAAGTACTTGAAAATAGAAATAGAAATACTGGCGTACATGCTGCTGGAGTGGTTATTGCTCCGGGTGAAATCTCCGATTATGTACCTCTTTATCAGTCTGCAAAAACAAAAGCTGAAACATCTGAATATATAACTCAATATTCAATGGCGGAACTCGAAAAAGCCGGATTGGTCAAAATGGACTTTTTGGGTCTTCGTACTTTATCTATTATTGATAATTCTTTAGCTATGATTAAAGCTAATTATGATTTAGATATTGATATCGATAAAATTGATTTTCTTGATAAAAAAACCTATGACTTAATGGGTGAAGGAAATACTCTTGGTGTGTTTCAGTTCGAATCTCCCGGAATGCAAGAATATTTGAGAAGGTTAAAACCACAGAACCTAGAAGAAATTACTGCTATGAATGCTCTTTATCGTCCAGGTCCTATGGATAATATTCCAGAATTTATCGATAGAAAATTTGAAAGAAAGCCAATCACTTATTTGCATCCAATTATGGAAAAAGCACTTAAAACTACTTATGGTATTATCGTTTATCAGGAACAAGTAATGCTTTTGGTGCAGCATATTGCTGATTTTTCTCTTGGACAAGCCGATATTCTTCGTCGTGCTATGGGTAAAAAGAAAATCAGCGAAATGGACAAAATGAAGCCAATTTTTATTGAAGGTGCTGCAAATAAAGGTATAAGCGAATCTTTAGCTTTAGAAATTTTTGATTTGATTTATAAATTTGCTGATTATGGTTTCAATAAATCTCACTCTTTGGCTTATTCATATCTTGCTTATCAAACTGCCTGGCTTAAAGCAAATTATCCTGGGGAATTTTTAGCTGCAAACATGACTGCGGAATTAAATGATCAAGCAAAAATTGTTTCTTTGATAGAAGAAGCCGGCAAGTTTGGTATAAAGGTGCTCCCTCCAAACGTCAATACTTCAGGTCCAGGCTTTGTTGCAAAAGGAAATAATATTTTCTTTGGTATGGCTGGCATCAAAAACGTAGGTGTGCCCGCAGTCGAAAGTATTGTTGAAGCTCGCAAAAATGGTGAATTCATTTCGTTTTTTGATTTTATATCTAGAGTCGATACAAGACTTATCAATAAAAGAACTCTTGAAGCTCTTATATATGCCGGTGCTTTTGATTCTTTAAATTGTGGACATCGTGCTGCTCTCACTATGTCTATTGAAGCTGGTTTGGAATATGCAAAGGCTATACACGAATCCGAAAATTCGAGTATGGATAGCTTGTTTGGAGGCGAAGCTTCTGCAGCTCCAGCAGAACCAAAAATTCCAGAAGTCAAGGAATGGCCCGAAAAAGTAAGACTAGAAAATGAAAAATCTGTGCTTAGTTTTTATGTTTCCGGACATCCTATTAATAGTAGCGAAATTGCAATTAAATCTCTTTCCACACCAATAAAAGATTCTGATTTGGAATTTGATGATGATGAGACACATGAACTCGGCTATTTTAGGATTGGTGGAATTTTAAGTGATATTAAAAAACGTTTGGATAAGAATAATGAAAAAATTTGCTTCGCTACTCTCGAAGATTTTTATAGAAAAATTGAACTGAAGTTTTGGAGCAAGGCTTGTCAAAAATTTGAAGACTTAATTGTTCCTGATGCTGTAGTTGTTTGTGAAGGTAGATTATCAGTCACTTCAAAACAATTTGGACTTACAGTCGATGAAATGTTTACTTTGGATGAAGCTATTAAAAAATATTGTTTTGGTTATAAATTATATATTGATTTGTCTAATTTTGATGATTCTGCGCTAGATAAGCTTCATCAAGAGATAAAGCCCGAATTGGATTTAGATAATAGATTATATTTCTTTGTAAGAGATGGAAAAACTTCTTATAGAAGGAATTTCTCTTCGATGAATGTTTCAATACCTATTGATAAAGAAACTGCCAATCGTATAGCTAAATATTTTGGCACTCAGAATGTAAGATTTATTGAGTCTGGTCCTGTTCAGAAACAAAATAATGAAAATGGTAGAAGAAAGTGGATTAAGAAATAAAAAAATAAGAGGCAGCCTGTGCGGGGCTGCCTCTTTGGGCAATTTCACTTTACAGAGGATTCTATCGTGAAATTATTAATTTACTTGCTTTTACACTAAATTCGGTTTCAACAATTACAATATATGATCCGATTGCTAAATTGCTTACATCAAAACTGAATGTATTAGATAAACTCAAATCAGCAGTCATAGATTTTAGTTCCTGACCATTAATACCGAGTATTCTAATTAATGCAATACCTTTGCTGCCATCAAATTTTATAGAAGCATTATTGAATGCAGGCATAGGGAATACATTAATTTCTGAATTGTCGATCACATTTTCTTCAATTCCTGTTACAGCTTCTGGATCTAGAGTTATATCAACATTTTGATCGCTCTTTGATTCCATATCAGATTCAATAGTAGTTTCGTATGAGTCATACCCAACTTTGTCGGAAATCAGAGTATTGACTCCAGCTGCAACGTTATTCAAAGCAAATGTTCCAATATCATCTGTATTTGCGTAATCAATAACGTCATTGTTTTTGTCAACTAAGAATATATATGCACCTGCGATTGGTTTTGTGTTTTCTTCTTCAACACCATAAACAATACCTTTACCATCTTTTTCGCGAATAGTGCCTTTAATTTTTACTATACCTTTTTCTTTCTTAGCTAAATGTTTAATTGTAATCGAAGAATTTGCTGACTCACTAATCTTTATTTCAGTAGCTTGTTTCCACTTACGAACAACAAAATCATTTTCTTTGTAGTAGCCTGGTACTAAAGCTTTATCAAAAGGAACAGATTCGATAACGTAAGTACCATAAACTAACTTATCGAGTGTAA
>JAUQWR010000337.1 GCA_030835065.1 Candidatus Kapaibacterium sp. | reverse complement strand
GCAGGCAATGAAGCAATCTTTTCTTTCAAAATTGCTACGCGTTTGCGTTGTTCTTCGATACCAGTTTCAGTTTTTTGGTCTGCATTTAATAATTCAGTAACGAGAGTTTCGCCAATTTCGCCAGCAAATTTGCGCAACAAACCGCAAGCGATTTCATTTTGTTTATCTACAGCTAGTCTCATACCAAGACCAAACTCAGCATTATCTTCGAATAATGAGTTAGACCAAGCTGGACCTCTACCATCGGCATTATGAGTCCAAGGAGTTGTAGGCAAGTTGCCACCATAGATTGAAGAACAACCTGTAGCATTAGCAACTAAAGCTCTATCGCCAAATAATTGAGACATTAATTTGACGTAAGGAGTTTCGCCGCAACCAGCGCAAGCACCAGAGAATTCGAACAAAGGCAACATTAATTGTTGTTGGCGAATGTTTGATACTTTAAGTTTAGTTCTATCAAATTCAGGAATATTCAAGAAGAAGTCCCAATTTTCGGCTTCAGGAGCGCGCAATGGCAACTGAGGCTGCATGTTGAGAGCTTTCAAGCTTGTATTTGATTTGTTTTTAGCAGGGCATACTTCAACGCATACGCCGCAACCTGTACAATCTTCAGGAGCTATTTGAATAGTATATTTCATACCATCAAATTCTTTATCTTTAGCATCTACTGATTTGAAAGTTGCAGGTGCATTGGCAAGAACTTCTTTGTCGTAAACTTTGATACGGATAGTAGCATGAGGACAAACGATAGCACATTTACCGCATTGGATACAAGTTTTTTCGTCCCATACAGGAATAGTCAAAGCAATATTACGTTTTTCCCATTTAGTAGTGCCGCTTGGGTAAGTACCATCAGCAGGGAAAGCACTAACAGGTAGATTATCGCCATCGCCTTCGATAATTCTGCCAAGAACTTCTTTAACAAATTGAGGAGCATTGGCAGGCACTGGAGAATGAATATCCCAAGAGCTGGAAGAAGCATCAGGAATAGCAACTTCGTGGAGATGTTCGAGTGTATTATCGACTGCACGAATATTCATATTCACGACTTCTTCGCCTTTTTTGCCGTAAGTTTTGCGAATAGATTTCTTAATAGCTTCGATAGCTTCTTCGCGTGGAAGCACGCCGGAAATTGCAAAGAAGCATACCTGCATCACAGTATTGATGCGTCTGCCCATGCCTGAAGCTTCAGCAACGCTTTGAGCATCGATAGTATATAATTTTATTTTTTTATCAATTATAGCTTGTTGTTGTGATTTTGGTAATGTATTCCAAACTTCTTCTTTAGAATAAGGAGAGTTGATCAAGAATACACCGCCTGGCATCAAGTTTTTGCAGAAATCGAATTTTTCGATAAATACAGTTTGATGGCAAGCCACAAAATTAGCTTTTGTAATCAAATAAGGCGAGCGAATAGGATCTGGACCAAATCTCAAGTGAGAAACAGTCATAGCGCCGGCTTTTTTGGAATCATATACAAAATAGCCTTGAGCGTAGAAATCAGTTTCATCGCCAATAATTTTGATTGAGTTTTTGTTTGCACCGACTGTACCATCAGAGCCCAAACCATAGAATAAAGCACGGAATACTTTTTCTGATTCAATATCGAATGATTCATCCCAAGGCAAGCTGGTGAAAGTAACATCATCAACAATACCAACAGTAAAGTGATTTTTTGGAGAATCAGATTTAGCATTTTCGTAAACACCTTTGACCATAGCAGGAGTAAATTCTTTAGAAGACAAACCATATCTTCCACCAAGAACTTTAGGCATACTCTTAATTGATCCCCAACCATTAGCAATACCTTCGTGAAGAGCAGTAAGTACGTCGAGATACAAAGGTTCGCCGGAAGCACCTGGCTCTTTAGTTCTATCGAGTACGCTGATAGTCTTGACGGTAGAAGGTAATGATTCCATAAATCTCTTAATATCGAAAGGACGATACATGCGAACTTTTACAACGCCGAGTTTTTCGCCTTTATTATTAAGGAAGTTTGCAGTTTCTTGAACAGTTTCGCCACCAGAAGCCATAACAATGATAACATGTTCGGCATCAGGAGCACCTTCGTATTGGAAAATTTTATATTGTCTGCCAGTAAGTTCAGCAAATTTATCCATTTGATTTTGAACAATATCGGGGCAAGCAGTATAGTATTTGTTGTTTGCTTCACGATTTTGGAAGAAAACGTCAGGATTTTGAGCAGTACCACGAATCACTGGTCTATCAGGCGAAAGAGCACGAAGGCGGTGAGCAGCGACTAATTCGTCGTCGATCATCTTGCGCATAATATCTTCGGAGATGAGCTCGATCTTAGAAACTTCGTGAGAAGTACGGAAGCCATCGAAGAAGTGCAATATCGGAATGCGAGATTCGAGAGTAGCAGCTTGAGCTATAAGCACAAAATCCATAACTTCTTGGACAGAAGCTGAAGCAAGCATAGAGAAACCTGTAGTACGAGCAGACATAACGTCGCTATGATCGCCAAAAATTGACAATGCGTGGGTAGCGAGGGCGCGAGCTGTAATATTGAAAACTGTTGAGGTTAATTCACCTGCAATTTTGAACATATTTGGAATTTTGAGGAGAAGCCCTTGAGAAGCAGTGAAAGTAGCTGTGAGAGCACCGGCTTGAAGAGAACCGTGAACAGCGCCAGCAGCACCGCCTTCGGATTGCATTTCGCAAACTGAAGGAACATTACCCCAAATATTCTTGATACCTTTTGCCGCCCATTCATCAGCCCATTCACCCATATTGGATGATGGTGTGATTGGATAGATGGCACATACTTCATTGACGCGATAAGCAACATAGGCTGCTGCTTCATTGCCATCAATTGTTTCAAAAATTTTTTCGTTCATTAATTTGACCCCTAATCTAGAAAAATTTATTGAATGAAACTTTTTTCCAAGTATTTTAATTAGCTTAATTATCTAATACTGCAAAATAAAAACAATTTATTATAATAACAATTTTTTTTAAAATTAATTTTTTTTATATCCGTTTATAGGAAGTTTTGTTAATAATTTAGCCAAAACTAATATTTGGCTGCTTTTTTGATTTTTAGCTCAAAATCATCATTTTTTCCTCAAATTTCATCTATTTTATGCATTTTTTTTATTGGTCGAAAATTTATGCTTAATTTTGCATGAATATAAAAAAATTTAAAAAAAATGGTTAAAACTATGGATTTAGGGCTGCCAAACTTTGAAGATGTTAAAATTGCTAAGGAACGCATTAGCGGATTAGTGAAAAAAACACCCGTTATGAGTTCGTCTTTTATTAATTCTTTAGCCGGCTGCGAAATATTTTTTAAGTGTGAAAATTTTCAAAAAGTCGGTGCTTTCAAATATCGTGGTGCGACAAATGCTGTACTCGCTCTAAGCGATGAAGAGGCAAAAAATGGCGTTGCTACTCATTCTTCAGGCAATCATGCTCAGGCTCTTGCTTTAGCTGCTAAAATGAGAGGAATAAAAGCATATATTGTTATGCCCAATAATTCACCATCTGTAAAAAAAGAGGCTGTGGCTGGCTATGGTGCTGATATAATATTTTGCGAGCCGACTTTGGCTGCTAGAGAATCTACTCTCAACGAGCTTGTTGAAAAGACTTCTGCTGCTTTTATTCATCCTTATAATAATTTTAATGTTATTTGTGGGCAGGCTAGTGCTGCTTATGAACTAATCGAGGAAATTGAAAATCTTGATATTGTTACTTGCCCTGTGGGTGGTGGTGGTTTGCTTAGCGGAACTTGTATAAGTACTAAAGGGCTGCTGCCTAATGCAAAGGTGATTGCTGCCGAGCCGGAAGCGGCCGATGATGCTAAAAGATCTTTTGAAATTGGTGAAATTGTTCCTTCAATCAATCCAAAAACTATTTGCGATGGTCTTCTTACTTCGTTGGGTGAATTGAACTTCAAGATTATTTCAAGCAATTGCGATAGAATCATTACTGCCAACGATGATGAAATTATAACTGCAATGAAATTAATTTGGGAAAGAATGAAGATAATTGTGGAGCCTTCCTCTGCTGTTACTTTAGCTGTTATTTTAAAAAATCCCGATATTTATAAAGATAAGCGAGTGGGTGTGATTTTGTCGGGTGGAAATGTAGATTTGACGAAAATTTATTGGTAATTTAGGGATAGCATGGATTTAATAAATGTATTTTTAATAGCTGTAGCATTAGGTATGGATGCTCTATCTGTGGCTGTTGCAGCTGGTGCCTATTTTGGTAAAGCTTCGAGCAGGCAAAAGTTCAGACTTTCGTTCCATTTTGGACTATTCCAATTCTTAATGCCAATTATTGGGTGGTTGGGTGGATTTACTATCGAAAAGTATATTTCTAACTTCGACCATTGGATTGTGCTTGGTATTTTGACATGGGTCGGAATAGAAATGATTAAGAAATCTAGAGAAACTGAAGACGAAGATGTAAAAAAAGACATAACAAAAGGAAAAAAGTTAATTCTTTTGTCTATTGCTACAAGTTTGGATGCCATGGCTATTGGTTTTAGTCTTGCATTGATCAAAGCAGACATTGTATTTCCAAGTATCGTTATTGGTTTAGTTTGTGCTGCAATGACATTATTGGGGATATATATGGGCGAAAAAGCCTCTAACAAGCTTGGTCAGAAGGCTTTTTTAGTTGGTGGTATTTTATTGATTCTCATCGGGCTAAAAGTTGTGCTCGAACATTCTAATTTGCTATAATTATTTGTAAATTATTTTTAGAACTAAAACTGTTCCAGATAATAGCAGCGAAACAATATTTGCCAAAATTATCGGGAGATCATTTTTATTAATTCCATAGATGAGCCAAAGAACGATACCAATAACAAACACTAAATACATCATTAAAGACAAGTCTTTAGTCTGCTTCAATTTAATAGTTTTAATCAACTGAGGCAGAAATGCAAAAGTAGTGAAAGATGCAGCACATAAACCAATGATAGTAATAGAGTCCATTATTCGTCCAAAGTTGGTGGTTCTTCACCTAAAATTTTAACTTTTCCTACTTCTGATATATAACCACGCATGAAAAGCAATTCGAGAATATCGCTCAAATCATCTTCAATTTTTTGATTCCAAGCCCAGAATATTTTTCCTTCTCTTCCATATTGCATTTCTTCGTCATTTTCATCAAAAATATCTTCTTCTTTAATTAAATCTTGAGCTGCAAATTCTTTGACAATATTTTCAATATTCTCGGGGTGTTCTTCTGCTCTGCATATCCAAAATGCAAGTGGCAGGCAAGTATCAAAAGTATCTGTCCAATCTTCAGTCAGGTTCATAGAATTTGGCGTAAGATCTGTATCAGTATAATGAAACACTGCGTCGAAATTTTCGATAGTGGCAGAATCAATATTTTTGACGGAAGTCATTTCCAGTTCGATACCATAGCGCTCCGATAGAACCATTTCAGCAACAATTGAAGAGAAATCATCTGTATTTGGAATAGCAAATGATTCGATTGTCTTTAGATTTGGTTTAATAAAAACATTTAAAAATGGGGAATAACCATCAATTGCAAAGGTCGGACCATTAATTATTCTGAAATCGGCTTCTTTTGTTCCTAATCCATAAGCTAATGGAGAACCAAGTATAGCATCGACAGAATTATTCAACAACAAGTCACGGCATTGTTTTTCACTTGTTTTTATTAATTGAACGTTGAATTTTTTTGCTGCTTCTTCTGCATTTTCGAGCAGCGGTGAATATATTTGATTGTCTGGTACTGCAATTTTAATCATTTATGTCTCACTTTTCAAATAAAAAATATATGACGGATAATATATGTAAAAATATTTAAAACAAACTCGAAATAATTAGTAGAATTCCTAAAATTGAAAAACTAATTGTTTAAAATCTATATCAGATGAATACAATTCATTTAGAGAATTGAAAGGAATATTTGGAAGTTTAGCTAAAGCAGAATAATCTTTTTTAAATTTAAAGCTGGTAAAAAGAAATAAAATTCCCAAAGCAAGAAAAATTGAGCTCAGAATCATATTTGTAACCCAAAGAGAAAATTAAAACTCGTAATCTACAGATTTAGATTCTTCTCTGACAGAGTTGATAAAA
>JAUQWR010000336.1 GCA_030835065.1 Candidatus Kapaibacterium sp. | reverse complement strand
CGAATTCATCAATAACTTCTACGGAATAAACACCATCTTTATCGACAGAAATATCGGGACTGTTAGCACCATTAGACCATTTATATTTATTCTTTGCATCGAATGGTAGAGCTTTTAGAATAGTAGTTTCTCCATCACATATTGTAGATTTTCCAATAATTTGAATCGATGCGCTTAAAAATGATCCAGCATGAATTAAAATTGAATCCGAAGAAGCACATAAATTTTCGTTAAAAATAGTAAGTTTATAAATTCCAGGTTTAGATACAAAAATGCTGGAACTAGTATCGGAAGTACTCCAAAGATATTTGTAGTTGTTCTTTTTATGTCTGCTTTTTAATTCAATCGTATCATTAGAACACAATTGTATTTGCTCAGCCTCAATTTGACAATTTGGTGCTTCAACTAAATTAACATCAATGGAATCAATATTTGAGCAAGAATGTTCATTATATGCTATTAAATAATATCTACCAGGAGAAGTAACTCTTATTGTATCTTTACTTGAAGAATTACTCCACTTAAGATATTTTATATCAGATTTTTTTTCAATAAATAAATCTACAAAAGAATCAGGACATAAATTGATAGAAGGAATAGCTTTTATGGAGAATTTTGGTTTTTCACTTTGTTTTACAATAATAGTATTTGAAAAGTAATACTTACCATTTCTAAAAATTTTTGCTGAATATGATCCAGGTTTATCAATATAAATAGAAGTACCAATTTTTCCATTAGACCATTCATATGAAGAATCTTGAGGATTAATAATTTGAAGTTTTATAGTTTCGCCTTCACATAAAATTGTATCGCCAGCAATTTCAAAATTTAAATCTCCAAGAAATTTAATGTCAATAGATTTATCAAGATAGCAACCATTTTTATTGGTAATTCTAACTTTATAATTTCCAGATTTAGTGACAGAAGTGCGATCGATATTCTGACCGTTAAACCATGCATACTTAAGTTCTGATTCATTAGAAATAACTTTTAATAAAATAGTATCACCTGCATTAGCAGTTGTAGAAGGGTAAGCTTCAATTGTAAAATCCGGATAAGGATCAATTCTAATAAACACAGAATCTTTGATTGTAAACTCTCTGAAATAAAGAGAAACGTAGTAATAACCGCTCATATTTACTTTTGTTGGATTCAAAAATAAACGAGTAGAGTTTTTTGACGGAGGTTTGGGACCTCTCCATAATACTGAGTCTAAATCTAAGTCAGGGTGTTCGGGAATATTTAGATCTACTGATTTGTCTTCGCACACAATAATTGAATCTGGCAAAGGATCAAATTTGAATTTTCCATAGTAAATATGTGGAAATCCTTCGGTTTTTTTGGATAAATAAAATCTATGTGATACAGAATCAATAATTAAATTATTAATTCTTTGATTTGGATTATTAATAATTGGCATAAAAAACATAGGTTGTGAACTAATATAAATTCTTTTGTCTGGACCTAGAATCATATCACGAAAATTTATATTCTTTTTTTGGCTGGAATTAGATCTGAGATACACTTTTACTAAAGGGTAGGAACTTTTATTTTCTAAATCAATTTCTACTACACAATAATATACTATAGTTGAATCATCGTTGTTGGGATTTAATTTTACGTTGTAATAAACATTTGAGAATAATTTTGATCCATCTGCAGAAAAAGCTACACCCAGCGACCAAATATCATAAGCGTCTTTAAAATTTGAATCTAAATATATTTTTCTTTGTTTTAGGAATTTACAGTTAATATTGTCAAAATCAATAATAGTAATTTCTACTCTATCAGCGAGTTTATATTTATGCCAATTATTAATAAGTGCAATTTTTTTTCCTGATTTACTTACGGATATTGTTCTATTGTTTTGTCCAAATCCCCAATACCACCAATCTGTCTTTAAAGAATCAGTATTTTTTGACAAACCATTTTCATCTAATAGAGTACAACATATTGTTGAATCCATACGATTGTGTATATACCAATGATTGTCATTTTCAGGATGCATTATTATTTCTGATTGACCCCAATACCACCAATCAGTTTTGAGAAAATTGGGAATTGTGTCAATTCTTAAGATTTTTCCAAAACCATCATTATATTCAGCATCAACTAAATGTACAAACATTGTATCTTTTGATGGATTTAATACATAGTAGAGTGAATCACTTCCTTTATAGGGTGCAATTACACTAGCATATGTATTCATATAATTTTTTTTGTATAATTGCCTTCTTTTGGTATATGTGCCACTTTCAGTGACATATAAAACCAGCTCTCCATGTGAGTTTGACATTACAGAAAATACTTTTTCGGATTTGCTGTCAAAAGTTTCAAATGTAGGTTTACTTTGATAATTTTGATATTTTAAATAATTATTCTCCCACATTAGTATATTATTTGCACGATTTTGAGCATTTAACAAACTTGTAATGGCTAATAATATCAGACAAGTAAAGAAATATTTCATAATTAATCCCGGATAATTATATGTATTAACTTACATAAATACTTATATAATTCAAAGTTAAAAATTTAAAAAATAAAAAAATCCGCCTAAATTTAAGCGGATTTTCATTTTAAGTTTATATAAATATCTGATTACTTAATCAAACTGATTTTCTTAACAATTTTTCCCCATCTCGTGTTCAAACTTATTAA
>JAUQWR010000335.1 GCA_030835065.1 Candidatus Kapaibacterium sp. | reverse complement strand
TCTTATTCTTATAGTAATAATTGTATTAAGGATACAATTTATTTTAATAAAGCAATAAGAATCATTGATAATTTTATTCAAAATCCAGATTCGATTTATAACTATATAGTATCAGATTCTACAGATAATCTTGTAATGAATAAAAATAGAGATAAGATATATATTACTAAAATAATTAAATATTTAAAAGATGAATTTAATACTAATAATTATGAAATCATGGAGTTGTATTCTAGAGAACATTATTATAAAAAGTATTCAAATTATTCTGATATATTAACAATCGTAATTGGCAATAAAGAAAATAACAAATATTGTACTTTTGATGTTTTTATTGGTGGTGAGGAGTTTTTCCTTGAGGGTATTTCAAGGAAAAAAGGGCACCTTATTCAGCATTATGAATCCGATTCAGATTCTAATCCATGATTAATATATATTTACATATAATAAATAAATATAAAATTATATATATACATTTTTGATTAATAATTGTAAAATAAGAATTGATAAATAAGTATGAGCAATTGCTAAAGTAACAACATAGTTATTCAAAAAATAAGTCCAATCTATAAAATGGTCTTCGAAATGCCAAATTTTGATAATTAATTCTTCCTCGATATAAACTAGGCTAGCTGACTCGTTTTTAAGCCAGTAATATTCAAAAAAAATTTTTCTAATTACCATAAAAAATCATTTGTTAAATACTTTAAAATCTAATATATTGTCAATGTTTGTTTACAATCTTGATGGTACTGTGAAAAGAATTGAAGAATATGCCCAAACAATAAAGAGAACTAAGACTGTCAGAGGATTTGAGTGTTATTCGGGTGGTTATGCATGAATTTGAATATGTATTTGGGAACTGGTTGTTTGGTAATTGTTGTAGATATTCTTATAAAGATTTTAAAAGTAAATTTTTACTATTTGGTATATGAAAACAATTCAACTTCATTTTGGATATACTTCACAAAACCATTAAAAGGTCTTGATATATTAAATGAATTTGAAAACTTAAATAAAGTAAAATAAAAGGAATTGATTATGAAAAATAGATCGTTAATTATAGCCACTTTGATTTTGTTTTCATTGAATTCATGCTCGTTCTTCTATAATAATTCATATTACGAACCGAATCCTTTAGCAAAGAAGATAGGAGAAGAAATATTAGCAAATCCAAAAATTGTTCTGGAGATTGAAAAGTATTATCCTGAACTATATCATAAAGAAATTTATGCAATATTTGGTTTTGATAAATACGAGGAAAGGTTAGATTTATACAATAGAATAATTGAATTTAAAAATATAGATGAGGCTTATGATGTTTTCCCATATAATATTGGCAGTTTTAATTATCGTATACCACCTTATAAACTCATTCCTCAAAAATATCGAAGTAGTAATGATACAAATGTAGCTGTTACATTTGTTAAGCAAAAAGCAAATAAAAGTTTTGACGTTGAACTGATTATAGTCAATGGAAAGTATTATATGTTTTGTGTAAGAGCCGGAATTCATTTAATGGGAGGTTAAGAGCGAATTTGGGAATAAATAAATAATATAAGCAAAAGTTTATTTCTGGAGATAAACTTTCATGTTTATCTCCTTGATTTAATTCCAAAAAACATCAATATAGTTATTCAAAAAATAAGTCCAATCTATAAAATGGTTTTCGAAATGTCAAATATTGATAATTATTTCTTCCTCGATATAAACTAGGCTAGCTGATTCGTTTTTAAGCCAGCACAATAAAAAAATATTTTTTCAAGTTACCATAGCATCGTAAAAAACCATTTGCTAAATACCTTGAAATCTAATATATTGTCAACGTTTGTTTACAATCTTGATGGTACAGTGGAAA
>JAUQWR010000334.1 GCA_030835065.1 Candidatus Kapaibacterium sp. | reverse complement strand
TATAACCAAGCTTTTTAATAAAGTTGTCTATTGCCCATTCTCGTTTGTATGTACCATCAGGAGCAATGATTGAACTTAGTGCCGAATCAACAGAAAGCTCAGATATTTTCTTATATCGTTTTTCGCTTTCTATAAGAGCTTTTTCTACAATTTTCCTTTTTGAAATATCTTTTAATACATAAAGTATAAGCTTTTTATCTAAGTTGATTATTGAGAGGTAGTGCTCTACCGGCAAAAAGTCACCATTAATTTTCTGAATATAAGCTTCTTTTAGTTCGCTAATATTTGAATTTGAGAATGTGCTTAAAAGTTCTTCAAAATAATTGTCAGTGAAATGTAGAATAGAAACATGCTTGCCAATAATTTCATTTTTTTGATATCCAAGAGATTTTAGCGTCTTATTATTGCATTCTAGTATAATATTTGTTTCGCTATCAAGAATAAATGCAATATCATTTAATGCCGAAAGCATAGCAATCAGAGAATCATCCAAAAGCGGAATACCATTAATTTTCAAATTAACAGATTCATTTTGGTCAATATTTAAGTCTTGCTCGTTCAAGACCTATATAAATCCTTATATCAATGGGAGAACAATAATAAATTCTGTTCCTATGCCTTGCGTAGATTCGACTCTAATTATCCCCTCGTGCTTATCAATAAATTCCTTACTAATAATCAGACCGAGTCCGGTGCCTTTTTCTTTAGAAGTGCCAATTGTTGATTTTGCTACATCTATTCTAAACAAACCGTTGATGTCATTTTCAGAAATACCGACGCCATTATCTGCTACTTTAATTTCTACAAACTTATCGTATTTCTGTAAATTTATTCCACTATTTTCTAAGCTTTTTCTATCGATTATTCCGGCACTAACCTTAACTATGCCATTTGTATTAGTAAACTTAATAGCATTTGATATTAAGTTTCGCATTACTGTATTTAGCATATTTGGATCACACCAAATTAATAAATTATTATCGATTTCAGAAATTAAATTAATATTTTTTTTGCTGGCTTGATTATTTAAAAGATTAAATAATGACGCAACCATGAAATGAATATTAATATAATCAGGTTTAAATTCTATTCGCCCACTTTGCGAACGTGCCCAAGTCAATAAATTTTCCAGCAATTCATAAATCTGCTTGCTCGAAAACCTCATCTCTGTTACAAATTCACGTCTATCTGTCTCATTGATCATATCAAAATTATCGTCTAATAATTCTGTTATTACTTTCAATGAGCCCAAAGGATTTCTCAAATCATGAGCTATAATTGAGAAAAATTTATCTTTTGTCGAATTTAGTTCTTTTAATTGGGAATTTGCTTCTCTTAGCAATTCTTCGCTTTTTTCAAGTTCTTGATTCTTGCGTTTTGTAAATTTTAATTTGAAATAATATCCAACGGCTAAACCCAATATTAAAAGTATTACAACTACAAGTACAATTGTCTGGTACAAACTGATGGTACGATTCAACTCAATTTCTTTATCTTTCTTTTCCATTTCCATACGATTTTGCATCTGATAGATTTCTTGAGAATATCTCTCATGAAACAATTTTTCGCGATTAGAAGATGCATAGTATAGGAAATCATAAGCTTCTTTATATTTGCCTAAGCCATTATAGGCAAATGCAACATAACGAGCAGAATATGTCTGATAGACAATAATACCCAACTTATTAGAAATTTCGTAGCTTTGCAAAGCATATTTCAATGCGTTAGCATTATCTTGGACATCTAAATATACTAAGGCTATATGGTTCAGAATATTAGGTGTATCATTATAATCAACAATATTATTAGCGATTTCCAAAGCTTTAAAAAAGTAGTTCAAAGCCTTTTGCCTGTCTCCAATTTTATGATAATAAGCACCTAATATATCATAAGTATTTGCAATTACCTTTTGCTCATTGATTTTTGTTGCATACTCCAAAGCTAAATGAGAATACTCCTTAGATTTGTGCCTTTCTTTGTCCGACTCAAAAAATACTGCTGCCAGCCTATTATATGTTCTGGCAATTCCTTCGTTATCATTGAGATCTTTGAATTGCGAAAGTGCTTCGAATAGTGTTTCTAAAGACTTGTCAGTTATTGCAGATGCCCTATAAGTTTCGCCTAAAAGTAAATTACCTAAAGCAACAAACTTCAAATCTTTATTATTTTTAAGTTCATTAATAGTAGTTACTAATTTATTGACTGATTTTCCGTATTGCCCTTCTAATTGAAGAATTCTACCTTGCAGTAGTTCAATAACTAGTAATAATGATTTATCTTTATTTGCTTTGGCAAGGCTGTCGTAATACTTGATTTCCTGTTTGGTTTGTTCAGGATTTTTTGATAATGATGAATACAGCCTCTGATACAACGCTTCTCTGCTTTCTTGAGCGGAAAAAGCATCGTTTTTTGCATAGACTATAATAATAACAAACAATAGTAAAGTAAATATCTTTTTCAAATATATCATTATCAACCTTTTTCTCAATAATATAAAGAAGTTTTACAACAATTTCTATTTTTTAAATTCATCTTTTTTCTTTAAATAATACGATTTTACACTATTCTTCGTATTACTATTGTATTTAAAAAACAATTTGAGCCGATTTATGAATACTGAATTATCAAAAACTAAAAAAATGCCACATCTAAACCTCATTATGTTTGGGTTTTTAGTTATAATCACTTTTACAAGTATTTTAATACCAAGTATTATGCCAATATTTTATCCATTTATTATTTTAGGCACTTGGTTTCATGAAATGGGGCATGGCTTGGCAGCAATTCTTATGGGCGGAAGTTTTTCGCACCTGCAGATATTCAGTGATGGCTCCGGTGTAGCTTATTTTACTAGCGACTTATTTCTTGGTCCTATTGGTATGGCTTTTGTAGCTGCTGCTGGCCCGATTGCTCCAACTATTGCAGGAGCTCTGCTATTGATTGCTTCCACCAAACCTAAGCTTACCAACTTTGCTATGTGGTTTTTGGGTTTTGCGATGCTACTTTCTGCGATAATTTGGATTAGATCGCCTTTTGGTGTTATTTTTATGATTGCTTTTGGATTGGCAATGCTTTTTCTTGCTTATAAATCTTCTATAAATATTAAAACATTAATTATTCAGTTCTTGGGTGCTCAAGCTTTTCTGAGTTTGTATCTCAGCATTGGATATTTATTTTCTTCAGGAGGGCTCACCGAACAAGGCTCGGTTCGTTCTGATACAGCGGCTATGCAACACTATTTGTTGTTACCTTATTGGATTTGGGCTGTTCTGATTTTGATTTTTTCAGCTTTTTTAATCTATAAAAGCGTTAAATTTGTGTTTAATCAAAATAAAAAACAATTAAATAATATAAAACCTTTAGATAGGATTTGAAAATGAAACGTACAGCTGTTATTATGGCGGGTGGATCCGGAGAGCGTTTTTGGCCCCTTAGTAGAAAAAGAAGACCAAAACAATTGCTTAAGCTTCTTTCAGAAGATAAAACTATGATAGAAGAATCTATTAGTAGAATTTCTTCATTAATTGCTCCTGAGGATGTTTTTATTATCACTAGCGAGCTTCTTGTAGAGCCAATGCGCGAAAGCCTTGTTATGATTCCTCCTCAAAATATTGTGGCAGAGCCATACAAACGCAACACTGCTCCTTGCTTGGCGCTAGCGGCTGCTTTTATTGCCGATCGATACAACTATCTGCCTTTAGATCAAATTTCTATTGCAGTTCTGACTGCCGATCAAGATATTTCTCCGGAAATTGATTTTGTGAATACTGTGGCTGCAGCTCTCGATTATGCCGAAAATCAAAAAGCTTTGCTCACAATTGGTATACCTCCAGCCAGACCCGAAACTGGTTATGGTTATATCGAAACAGAGTCGAAATTTGAAGATAATCATTCAGCACAAATACTACCCGTGAAAAGTTTTAGAGAAAAACCTGATCTCGATACTGCTAAAACATTTATCGAAAGTGGTAATTTCCTTTGGAATAGTGGTATGTTTTTCTGGCGTCTTGATACTTTTATCGAGAATATGATTGAATGTCTCCCAGCTGTTGGTATCAATATTGCCGTTATGAAAGGAAACTTATCAGGCAAAACCAATGATTTGCACCTAAGTATCGAGCCATTAATTGGCGATGTATTCGAAAAATTCCCTAATATTTCTATCGATTATGGTTTGATGGAAAAAGCTAATAATGTAGCTGTTGCCAAAGCTTTATTCAAATGGGATGACGTTGGATCTTGGGATGCTCTCGAAAGAGTAAGAGTTAAAGATTCTGAAAATAATATTATTCATGGTGCTGCTTCGATTATCGATAGCAAAAATTCTATCATTATTAATGAGTCTGACAATAAAATTATTACTGCCTGCCTCGGTTTAGACAACATGGTTGTCGTTGTCACTAAAGACGCTGTTATGGTTTGTCCTAAAGACAGAGTTCAAGATGTTAAAAAACATGTCGAAGATATTCGTTCCAGATTTGGCGAAGAATTCTTATAAATTCTATTATTAAGTCCACTATTTTCATTTTTTATATTATTCTTTTAAGTATTTGAAAATAGTGGATTTTTTATTTTTTTAGTCCTACTCAGCTTTCTTGAATCATCTAATTTTATTTTTCATTTAATTATTTTGTAACCAATTCACTTTTTGATTTGTCTTATCTCAATAAGGTTATTTCAAAAAGGAAAAATATTATGAAAAAGTATTTAGTTATTATGGCTTTTCTCAGCTTTTTATTATCATGCAAAGATAATTCGACAGAACCGACAATCGACAACAATCCTCTTAAAGGCTTCAACAATTTATCTTCTTTTGATATTAAAGTTAATGTCAATGATTATGCTTTTATAGAAAGGAACGGTATAGAAGCATACGGAGATACTTTATTAAAAGATGGCTATACTTATTTATATAAACTCAAAACCCTTAAAAACGACTCTTTACATCCTTACGACAAAACAACTATACAAGTTACTTTCTCCAAAGATTGGAGCAAAATCGATACTCTTAACTATTATTATAGATACGATCAT
>JAUQWR010000333.1 GCA_030835065.1 Candidatus Kapaibacterium sp. | reverse complement strand
GTCTCAAACAAGCATAGATATCGACTCATCTGGATATGCATCTTATAAACTCACTGTACCTATAAATACTTTGAGTGCTGTATATTATCTTAAAATTATTGCCTCAAAATCCGACTACCCAATTCAAGACACTGTTCGTATCCCGGTTAAAGTATCGCATGACACTCGCGAAAATATGTTTATGACTATCAATATGACCACTCCCGAGCATATCAATCGTAGTGCTGAATATAGATTTACTTTAACAGTGAAAGATGCAAAAGGCAATCCTATCAAAGATGCAAGTATCAGAGTCGAAGATTTAATCCAAAATGATACAAATATGGTTTTAACAAATTCCGATGGTATTTCTTCTTATATTCGAAACGTTCCAGATATGGCAGCACAAGGCTCTTACTTTGTAATCTTTGTTGCTAAACACAACAATTATCAAGATACAAAGCGCATCTATAAAGAAATAATTGTTGATTTCAATGCAGATATTTTAGAAAATTATCAATCTCAAATATTAGTAACCCCAAATCCATTTAATGAGTATTTGAATGTTTCTTCAGATTTTGTGATAAAACAAATTACTTTAACCAATCAATTAGGACAGGAAATTATTAACAAATCAATAAATTCCGATACTTTTTCATTCAATACTAATTATTTGTCTGCAGGTCAGTATTTTCTTGTTCTAGAGTCTATAAACGGCAAAATTATTTACAAAAACATAATTAAATACTAAATTTCGTTTATATATTAGAATTCTATCTAAAAGCAACAAACCACAAAAATGTAATATAGAATGTACTTTAGAGACAGGTCTGAAGCCTGTCTCTAAAGAGAACAACTGAATAGAAGATATATTAAAGCCATTTTTTAGAAAGTTGCGCAATACGACTTTTGAGATAGCCCCTTTGTTATTTATTCTTACTCCAATAAACAAACAACTCATATTAGTAAAATATTTTTTATCAAGAACTTACATTAGCATCAAAACTCGTACATATTTATATCAGTTTTCTACAAATATATTAAGGAAAATAAAAAAAAATTGATTAAATTTGTAGTCATTTAATTATGATTTATCAATCATTTAAGAAAATTGATATGAGAGCAATAATACCGGTAGCCGGTGTAGGTACGAGATTAAGACCACATACATATTCACTGCCTAAAGTATTACTTAATGTGGCAGGCAAACCAATTTTGGCACATATTCTTGATGCTTTACAGCAGCAAGGCATTGAAAAAGCTACAATTATCACCGGTTATATGGGTGAATTAGTTGAAGAATTTGTACGTAAAAGATACAAGCTCGATGTTACTTTTGTAGAGCAAGGGCAATTATTAGGGCTTGGACATGCAATTTGGACAGCCAAAGATACTTTCGATGAATCTCCACTAATGATTATTCTTGGCGATACAATTTTTGATGTAGATTTATCTTTAGCATTCAAATCTGGAATTAGTTCACTTGGCGTCAAAGAAGTAGATGATCCAAGAAGATTTGGTGTGGTTATGAATGGTGCCGATGGTTATATTCAAAAATTAATCGAAAAACCTGAAACTCCTGTTTCTAACTTAGCTTTGGTAGGATTATACTATATTTCAAATCCTGCACTACTCAAAGAATCGCTCGAAACACTTATAAATAATGACATCCGCACTCGTGGCGAATACCAATTGACTGATGCCCTACAATTAATGATCGACAAAGGCGAAAAATTTAATACTTTCCCTGTAGAAGGTTGGTATGATTGCGGAAAACCTGAAACATTATTATCGACTAATAGATTTCTATTAGATAGAAAACCAACTGAAAGAAAATTTAAAGACTCAGTAATTATCCAGCCATCTTATGTTTCGGACAAAGCTATTATCGAACGATCTGTTATCGGTCCTTATACTTCTGTTGCAGATGATGCAGTAGTCATTGATAGTATTATCCAAGACTCGATCATAAGCTATGGTGCTAAAGTTACAAAATCAATGTTAGTTGATTCTATTGTAGGAAATAATGCTGAATTAAATGGACATTTCCATCGTCTTAATATTGGAAATTCCAGTACAATCGATCATTCATAGAAAATAAGAATTTATTATAAAGAGAGGGAAAATGGATACTAAAACCTATTTGTTCACCTCGGAGTCTGTTTCCGAAGGACATCCTGATAAAATTTGCGATCAAGTTTCTGATGCAGTGCTTGATGCTATGCTTACTGATGATGCCAATAGCAGAGTTGCTTGCGAATGCTATGCTACTACTGGTATGATTGTCGTCGGTGGTGAAATCACAACTAATACTTACGTAGATTTGCAAAAAATCGTACGTGGTGTTATTAGAGATATCGGTTATACTCACGCCGGCTATCGCTTCGATTCAGATTCTTGTGCCGTTATCAACGTTATCAATCACCAATCTCCTGATATTGCTCAGGGTGTTGATGTGGGCGGTGCCGGTGACCAAGGTATGATGTTCGGTTATGCTTGCAGCGAAACTCCTGAATTGATGCCTGCTACTTTGGTTTATTCTCATAAGCTCGTAAAAGAACTTGCTGATATCCGCAAAGAAGGCAAAATTATGAAATATCTCCGACCTGACTCCAAATCTCAGGTTACTATCGAATATGGAGATAATCACGAAATAAAAAGAATTGATACAATTGTTGTATCTACCCAACATGATGAAGATGCAGATAATAAAACTATTTTCAACGATATCAAAGAAAATTTGATTCCTAGAGTTATTCCTGCTGAATATATAGATAATAACACAAAAATTTATGTCAATCCGACCGGTAAATTTGTTATTGGCGGTCCTCATGGCGATACTGGACTTACAGGTCGCAAGATCATCGTTGATACTTATGGCGGTCGCGCTCCTCATGGCGGTGGTGCTTTCTCGGGCAAAGATCCTACAAAAGTAGATAGATCTGCTGCTTATGCTGCTCGCCATTTAGCAAAAAATATTGTTGCTGCTGGTATCGCTCGCGAATGTACTATTCAATTGTCTTACGCTATTGGTATAGCTGAGCCTGTTTCAATCTTTGTTGAAACTCATAGCACTTCTTCAATTCCAGGTCATGTGATTGCTGAATTCATCAAAAACAACGTAGATTTGTCGCCTAAAGGCATTATCGACAGATTCGAATTGCGTCGTCCAATTTATAGACCAACTGCTTCCTATGGTCACTTCGGCAGAAATGAATTCCCATGGGAAAATACTAACTTGGCAGAATTATTTAAAAATAAATTAGCATAATTAAGGATAAAAATATGTCAAATATTCCTTCTAAAAAAGCACAAGGCAACTTCTCAGAAGTTGAAGGTAAATATTGTGTTAGAGACATTAAACTTGCTGAAGAAGGCAAACTTCTTATAGATTGGGCTGAATCAAGAATGCCTGTTTTGATGGGTTTAAGAGAAAAATATTCAAAAACTAAACCATTTGCCGGATATAAAATTGCTGGCTGCTTGCACGTTACTAAAGAAACTGCTGTACTTATCCGCACTTTCCAAGCTGCTGGTGCCGAAGTTTATTGGTCTGGTTGCAACCCGCTTTCAACTCATGATGCTGTTGCTGCTGCTTTAGCTGATGATGGTATTTCTATCTATGCTTGGTATGGCAATCACGAAGATTTCTACTGGTGTATCGAACGTACTATCGATCCTCGCCCTCACCTTACTTTGGATGATGGATGCGACCTTATCGATACTGTTCACGAAAAATATGCAGACTATGCTAAAACACAGGTTATTGGCGGTACTGAAGAAACTACTACCGGTGTTCATCGTCTTCGTGCTCGTCAGGCTGCTGGTCAGCTTTACTACCCTGTTTTTGCTGTAAATGATGCTGAAACAAAATGGGATTTTGATAATGTGTATGGTACTGGTCAATCAACTATAGATGGCATTATTAGAGCTACTTCTGTTTTGATTGCTGGCAAAAACTTTGTTGTTGCTGGTCATGGTCACTGCGGCTCAGGTGTTGCTAAACGCGCTAAAGGCTTAGGTGCTAATACTATTGTTACTGAAGTAAAAGCTACTGCTGCTCTCAAAGGTATTCTCGAAGGTCATGAATTAATGACTATGGACGAAGCTGCTAAAGTTGGCGATATTTTCTGTACTGCTACTGGCGTTAAAGACGTTATTCGCAAATGGCACTACGAAAACATGAAAGATGGCGCTATTATTTGTAATACAGGCCACTACGATAAAGAAATCAATATTCCTGAATTGGAAGAAGTTTCTGTAAGCAAACGTACTATTCGCCCTAATTGCGAAGAATATACTTTGAAAAATGGCAAAAAAATCTATCTTCTTGCTCAAGGCAGACTTATCAATCTTGCTGCTGCCGAAGGTCATCCTTCTGAAGTTATGGATATGTCTTTTGCTAATCAATTTATGTCGCATTTGGCTTTGGTCGAAAAACACAGAGCTGGCGATAAATATCCTATCGAAGTAATTGATATTACTGAAACTCAGGACGAATTTGTTGCTCAAACTAAGCTAGAAATGATGGGCATTCAAATGGATGAACTTACTCCTGAACAATTAGCTTATATCAACGACTATAATGCAGGAACCTAATAACTTTCTATTATTAGCAAAAAAGCCGCTTTCAAAGCGGCTTTTTTTTTAAAATTTTCGAACAATTACATCGGCATTTTCTTTAGATTAAATCCAAGCATAAATGCTTCCATAGCAGCTATCGACAATTTGTTTTCCAATTTTCCAAATTTTGCATTATAATCCAATCTCGAACGCTCGATTACTTCCATAGCTTCTTCTCTGCCGTATGTGTTTGTAATTTCGCATCTTGGCACTTCCTGCCCTGGCATATCTTTATATGTCAAAAAGTAATGCTTAAGCCTTTCAATAATTGTATTCGGACAATCTTTAATATCTTTCCATTGCTTATAGACTTCATCGCCTCTCATTACTGCAATTATCTTATCATCGGCTTCGCCGCCATCAATCATTCTAAATCCGCCTATCGGAACAGCTTGTAATAATATATCGCCATGAGTAATATGCTTTTCTGTCAATACACAAATATCCAATGGATCTCCATCGCCCACAATATCGTTTCTGCCTAACTTTGAATTGCAAAATTCTGCAACAGATTCTGCACAATAAGTCTGAGGTATAAAACCATAAAGAGCTGGTATCACATTCGAAAATTTTTGCGGTCTATCCACTTTCAAATATCCTGTCTCTTTATCAACTTCATATTTGACTGTATCGCTCGGAGTAACTTCAATAAAAGTTGTTACTACTTCTGGTGCTTTATCACCGATATAAACACCATGCCATGGATGAGACTTATATCTCAAACCGACCAATTTCCAAATATCTTTTGCGGAATCCATTTTTATACCTTTATTTTAAATATTTATACTTTCTTTGTATATAAGATAAGTAATTAACCAATCCATTTCCCAAAATGACTTTGTTTTTCTACTATAATAATCATCCGCTATTTTTTGAGCTTTTGAAATATCCAACATATTATCTGATTTTGCCCAAGCGGAATTTATTGTATCATATGTGTATTCTTTCATCTTAGATACAAACAAATGCTTTGACGAATCATCAAAACTTAAATTTAGTTTCTTTTTAGTTTTTCCTAAAATTTTTCCTGCTATCGTTGGTAACGAATAAGGGATACTTAGATCACCTTTCACTAATGGGTAATTTTTCAAATTTGGAGCAAATTTTGAAATTGTACTTTTAAATATTTTTGCATTCTTTTTTTGATCAACTTCAACTTTGAAAATTAATTTCAAAAAATCTTGTTGAACAAATGGTGTAATATTGATTCCATACTCGTCGAGCCTAGCTTGCTCTATTCCGGCATAGTTTGGTAATTTCACTCTCAATGCCAATAAATCTAGCTTGTGCTCTGGTGATAAATCTTCGGGCAATGAATTTAATTGTACTTCAATATCAGATATAGCATTTTGCTCTAGTAATTCATTTATTTCATTCTTAAAAATATCAGAATGATAATATTTAAAATATTTATATAAATCCTTGGAATTAGCCGGATTAATATCTTTCTTAAACCTTAAAAGTATATTATTAAAAAATCCTCTTCTTGCAATTTCTGCAATACCACCATCGAATACTATATCTACTGATTCAAATACATTCTGGTAAGACTTTTTCTGCAAATATTCGCTTATTGGAAATGTTAGAAATGTAGAACTTGCAAATTTTTTTATACTATTCAAATCAAATTGATAGTTTGGATTAAAGTTTTCAAATTCTATAGCAAAATCTGTACAAATTTGTTTAGCAATTCTATTATCCGGGTGCTCGATATTTCCTAAACAAAATGCCTTAAATTTTGTATCGGAACTAATTAATAATGCCAATAAAAACCTTGAATCTAATCCCCCGGACAAAGCGATAGACTTTGTGGAATTATCAGTTTCAATTCTTAGCATTTTTACTAATTGTTCTAATACCTCTTCATCTTTAATCATTTCATCAATACTTGGATAAAATTCTTTTCTTTTAGATTTCAACACATTAAAATCAAATTCTAAAATTTCACCCGGTTTCAATTTCGAAATATTCTTGATTGGAGAATTTAAAGAATAGTTGTTTTGCAATAGCCAAAGAGAACCACAATTAGACATATCTAATTCTCGATTGTTGCTTAGCCGGGCTAGATAGTCTAGACTACTCGAAAAAATTAGTTCCGCATCTTTAAGGCAATAATATAAAGACTTATAGGCAAAGAGATCATTAAACAATCTAATTTTTAGATTTGGAGTATAATCGAAACCACAAAAATGACCATTTAGTCTATTTATTTCATCATGACTTATACAATCATATCCATCTAAAATCTCATTGGACAGCAATTTGTACTCATTATTATTAGTAACGATTGGAGTACCGCTTATACCAATTATTCTATTATTTGAAGAGCTTAAACAAACATTTTTATTTGTATTTTCAATTAATATCAGTGCGTTATTGTCATTGCAGACAAAAAACGGCTTTTGCATAATAGCAGAAGCCGTTTTGTTGTATTTCTCTACATTTTTGCCTATTATTCCAATTATGTGGCTCATTATTTATACATTAGCTATTTTGACAACTTTCATAATTACTTCGTAAGGACCTTTTTTAGTTTTTGAGTTGCCAGCAACAAAAGTTACGCCGCTTAATCTTATTGAATATTTCTTAAAAGTATTTGTAAGAGCAGAAATTCTAGCATCAAGCAATTCTTTTTTTTGCTCTTCGATACTAATAGTTTTTGTTATTGTCTTGCCCTTTTTTTCTTCAGATTTAATTTTAATTTTTTTCACTTTAAATTTAGAATCATCCATAGGGATAGCAACTTCGATCTGCAGTTTTTTATGGAATTTCAAATAATCTCTCAAATCTTCAAATAAATCTTTATTATCTACAACGTTTGAATCATTAGGTAAAAATAGCTTGTTTTTGAAAATTTGCTCACCAATACTAATAGGAGATAGTTTAATATTATGATAAAGCTCAACATACTTATCGTAAGCAGCAATTTTTAATGGCAATTGAGGTTCGATCACCTTATGTCCTTCAACAAATATTTGATAATCTTCACCAGACATAATTGATTGTTGGTAATCACCATCAATCGAGTTAGATTTGACAGGGTAAATCTTGCCAGCACTATTTTTGAACTGCATATTTATACCAATTTGCTTGCCATCATCGTCAGTAACTTTACCTTTTATTAAAATTACATTTCCTTTGAAAGCAAATACAAAACTAATTGACAATAATACTAATAGGCTTGATAAAAGAACTTTCTTCATATTATACCTTTGCAATAACGTTAATTTTCTTGATTTAATTGAACATCCAAATCATCTTTGGAAGGTAATTTTTTAATATTTTCTTTAAGCAAAAATGCAACACCAATCACAACTTGTACAAGCATATTAATTGCGTGAACAAGAGTAGCGTAAGCCAAAGCTTCTTCTTTGCTTATGCTATATAGATTTGTCATCGCAATCAAAACAATTGAATGATAAATACCAATAGCACCCGGCGTAGGAGCAATTGTAACACCAATTCCTGTTACTATTAAAAGTAGTCCGGCATCCAACACACCAAGATTTAAATGATCTTGAAACGAGAAAGAGAAAAACATAAGATACATTGGCAAGGCATAAAATAGCCAGAGTAAAGATGAATCTACTAATGTTTTTAAATAATGCGAAGGAGTACGAAAGAATTCCATTCCTTTTAGAAATGATTCCAACATACTTTCGGCTTTATTATATAATTTTTCCGAAAATGGTTTTACTAAATATTTAAGTGCGATATGCCCTATTTTAGTGTAAAGACTTAATAATATCATAACAAATAACATTACCACAGGCAAGACCACAAACATAATCAAGTTATAATCAGTCATATAAGGAAAAGCTTTTGAAATAAGGCCTCTATTCAAGAAAAATACAATTGCAAACAAGCCTAACAAAAACACTAAATCCAGAAATCGTTCAATAAAAATAGTGGCGAATACAGCAGATATGGATACTTTTTCGCGGCGAGCATATACGATAGGACGAACAAATTCCCCACCCCGCGGCAACACATTATTCACAGCATAGCCTATCATCACTGCCGAAAACAAATTCCAAGTAGATTTTGCATCGAGTACGGGTTTTAATAGTGTCTTCCATCTGATTGCTCTTATCCAATGCGATAAAATCATAATCGGAATAGATAATAGCACCCATACATAATCTGCAGACATTAATATCTGCCATAACAAATAAAAATCAATATCTCTTACTGCGTAGTAAACGCTTCCGATTACAAGTAATGCAACAAAAATGTGTTGAAGTATTTTAAGTGTTTTTTGCTTCATTTTTCAATCTATATTTTAAAATCATATTTGTCCAATAAATTCCGTTACAAATATAAGTATTTGACAAAAATAATTATATTACTAATTGCTCATTAAATTAAGATTTCAGAATCGATTCAATTAATAAACAAATAAATGTGGAAAATATTTCCCAAAGTGGAAATTATTTGACAAAAAAAATGCCGAAATCGAATCGATAACGGCATCAACTAAAATAATTTTAAAGAAAGGATTATCCATGACGAATATTAAGTATATCTCCATCCTTGACAATATATTCTTTACCTTCGAGTCTGAAGCTGCCTTTTTCTTTACATTTAGCAAAAGAACCGGCATCAATGAATTCTTGGTAGCCAATTACTTCTGCTCTGATAAATTTATTATAGAAATCAGTATGAATTACTCCTGCAGATTCTTGAGCAGTCATATTTTTCTTAATTGTCCAAGCGCGGCATTCGTCTTCGCCTACAGTAAAGAAAGATTGCAAGCCAAGAAGCTCATATGCACCTGCAATTAGTCTTTCCAATGGTGAATCACTAAGACCATATTCTTCCATAAACATCGCCTTTTCATCATCGGAAAGTGCAGAAAGTTCCATTTCGATTTTTGCGAAAAATGGTTCTGCTTTGATTTTTGCACCCTTAAGCTCAGCATTTACTTTTGCGAGTATAGCTTCAGCATTTTTCACATCTGATTCTGAAAGATTTACTGCAATAAGTAATGGTTTTGCAGATAATGGCTGATAATTTTTAACAAATTTCAGCTCATCAGGGCTCATATCAAGCTCTCTAAGAGGAGTATTAGATTCCAGACATTCGTGCCAGCGTTTCATAGCATCGATTTCTTTTTTGAGATCATCTTTATTCTTTTGTTTCATCATATCTTTTTCTAGTTTTTCGAAACGTGATTCTACAAAAGCAAGATCAGAAAAAATAAATTCATCTTCGAGAGTACGAATATCTCTCAAAATATCAATACTACCTTCGATATGAGGCACACTATCGTCTTCAAATCCTCTCACAACATGC
>JAUQWR010000332.1 GCA_030835065.1 Candidatus Kapaibacterium sp. | reverse complement strand
GCGAATGCTTGTGTTATACTTGATAACAATAAGATAAGTAAAACCTTTTTCATAATGTTCTCCATTTTTTAACTCATGATAATAAAAAAGACACTTGATGAGAAAAAAGGTCTCAAGAAGAAAAATATCAAAAATAAAACTTACTAAATTACAATATGTTTTGAAAGTTTAAAAATGAAGTTAATAGGAATAAAAAAACTATCATATATAATTCGTTTAAAGAATTAAAACAAAAGCAAAATATTGAATTGTTATTATCAAAAGGATAATCAAAAGAATTCCTAAAATTCTGCAATAATAAGCAATTCTAGAAGTATATTTAAAGAATATTGGGATATAAATAGTAATAAAATTTTAGAAGAAATTTAATTTAGAAATTAGAATAATGTTGTAAAATACCATTTAATATCAATTATCATTTTAGGAATAGACTTGCTCTTGTCCATTTAGGATCTTGGTTTATTTCATAGCCAAATCCACGAACTAATCCTTTTTTATTAATTTGTAACTGCAAGTAATCATGCACTTTTTGAGGTTCATCCAAGTAGATAAACACATCAAGAAAAGTATCATTAAATAAATGACCAATATAATGAGCAGTAGCAAGATTTTTAATTTCAGTTAATAATTCATCTTCAAGTTTAGTAGCAATCGCATATTCACTTTCGAATGGCAAGCCATTGTCAAATAGACTATCCAAATTGAGTGCAATAGATAATGTCAAACACCAAGGATATTTTTCTTTTTGTTTATAGTGTTTATAAGCAAAATTAAATGATCCAATTACCGGTTTATTATCGATAATTGCATTCACAACAAAAAAACTATCAGCCGGGAAAATATCTTTACACTCAGGTATAGTATTTTGTTTTGAACCATAAATGGTCGAAAGAAATATTGCCATTATTATTACACCAAGAGTTTTCATAAAAGCTATCTCTATGTTTAATAATAAACGTTAACCTATTTATTTACAAGCAAATAAAAGCTATAATTAAAATAATAAAATATTCCAAAACAAAAAAAAATAATTTATTGAATCCCAAAATTTGGAAGGTTGGTCCCTGAGTTTATCGAAGTGTCCTACCCAAACCTAATCGAAGGGTGGTCCCTGAGCTTGTCGAAGGGGAGCTTGCATTATATCGGACACTGAGCCTGTCGAAGTGCCCGACCCAAAACTAGTCGAAGGGTGGTCCCTGAGCTTGTCGAAGGGGAGCTTGTCGAAGGGTGAGATTATGAGGGGATTTCGATATAGTTACACCTAACTTGATTTTGGGTAATAAGCTTAAATAACCATTTTAAACCCAAAGTATTATAACGAGTTTTGTGCCCTCGTGCTTTTTTTTTATCATTTTCTTAATTGTTTATCGCTTTAATCATTGGAATAAATAATGATGGTTTCCAATTGTGTATTAGTATTAAGATAGCTTTTGCTCTACTTATTCCAACATATAATAAAGTTCTCCCATTTTCCAGATTTTCGGCTGTTAATGGCTCGTATATCCAATTATTCCCATTTCGTTCAAGTAGTCTTTGATATGGTATTCGATTTTCACTTACTCCATTTAAGAATACAATATCATATTCTAAACCCTTAGCCTGATGAATTGTGTTTATTGTTATGCCATCAATTCCTGATAATGTTTTAAAGTATTTCTCCAATGTCCAGTTTTCAGCTTCTTCAATATTAATACTATCAATAATTTCTTGAATATCCGAATTGTCAATTTTAAAGACTTGCTCAAAAACGTCTTTTAAATGATTCAAGCCAAGTAAAAGCGGGGTTATTGAATCAAGTTCTTGAAATTTTGTGATTAATGTATTAACTGAATTTGTCAATTCCTTTTCAGTTAATAAAATATTACTTTCTAATGCATGAAATTCAACATTTCTCCGAATTACCCTTAAATTTCTAATTGTTGGTGCAAATAAAAATTTGCTTAAGCACCTAATTAAACCAAAAGTAGATGTATTCATACTTCTATGAGGTAAAGCACCTAAACCTACTACATGATATTTTTGGCGAAGAGAACGACTTATAAAAAAGGCATCTCGCCAACTGGTGGTCAAAATTGCAATTTCAGACAAAGAAGCATTACACTTTTCAACTAATGTTTTTATGGTATTTTCAATATAACTATTGTTGTTTTGGTTTGTAGTTTCACTTATAACAATTTTGTAATCAATATCTTTGTATTTAGATTTATTTTCCAGTTTCGGATGATTTTGAAAAAGACAAGAATAGCCATTAATAATATTTGTTGTTGACCTATATGTTACATCTAAGTTTTCAATTATTGCGTTAAAGTCTTTTGAGGCGTTTTCGAAAGCATTATCAATTGCTCCCGCAAATTTGTATATTTTTTGTTTTTCATCACCAACCATAAAAAAAGTGCAAGTAGGTGTTTG
>JAUQWR010000331.1 GCA_030835065.1 Candidatus Kapaibacterium sp. | reverse complement strand
TTAAAAGTAGCAAAGTTTCGATCAAAGCAGATAAATTTTCAACTTTACCATGCCCAAAGTGATGATCTTTATCAGCAGGTTTGTCTGAGATTTTAACAGAAAAATAAGTAATAATTGCAGCTACCAAGTCCAATCCGGAATGCAAAGCTTCGGAAAGAATACCAAGGCTACCAGTCATAATTCCAATAACAAATTTTGAAAGAGTAAGGAATATGGCTGCCCACACAGAATTAAGAGCAACAGTATTTTTTTCTTTAGAAGCAATTAAATCGACACTCATAAAATCAAATCTCCCCAAAATAACACGAAAAAACCCTGCGGGTAAAAAGTCCCGCAGGGTTTCCTGCTGCCAAAAGGCCCGTCTGCATCTTAAAAAAAGACCGACTGATCATTTATCTTTCTATTTGTACCGGAGGAGGGATTTGAACCCCCGACACACGGATTATGATTCCGTTGCTCTAACCAACTGAGCTACTCCGGCGAACCGTCCCAAAAGGGAATACAAAATTAAGCAACTTTTCTGATTCACGCAAGAAAATTTTCAAAATAAATTTAATTTTCTCTCAATTTATTAATTTCGTCGCGTATTTGAGCTGCTTTTTCATAATCTTCGTCTTTAATAGCTTTTTCGAGCATAGCTTGGAGTTGCTCAGCTTTTGTTTCAGGTTGTTTTTTTATAACGTTTTCTTCTTTAGTAGCTTTCATAAACTCATCTTCGTCGTCAATAGCTTCATATTCGCTTTCTGAATCTTTAAGATCATCAGCACTAGGCAATATTGCTGTTTCATCCAAAATAGTTGGATTGACATAAATTGGGGCATTGCATCTTACAGCAATAGCAATTGCATCACTCGGACGAGAGTCTATTTCAATTCCTAAATCATCGAATATCAATTTTGCATAAAAAGTACCATCTACCAAATCGTTAATCATTACTTCACTCAAATTAGCACCAAATTGCTCTATCAAATTTTTTATCAAATCATGTGTCATTGGTCTAGGCGGCATTACTCCTTCCATCTCTAATGCTATAGCTTGAGCTTCGAATGCCCCAATTATTATTGGCAGTCTTCGTTCGCCTTCTACTTCTTTTAATATCAATGCATAAGCATTGCTTGCCGCCGGACTAGCAGATAATCCCAACACTATTAACTGTACTTTTTCCATATTATATTAACTTTTTACAACAAATTTTAATTTTTTGACTTTTTATTACTACAATTATTGCATCATTCAATTTTTTTTTATTCTTTATTTTGCTTTAATAATAACGTATTTATATATTCTTTGTTTCTTTTATTTGCTTATTTTTCTTTAATTTGAAATTATTTTGTTTTAAGTTTGTTATTATTTATTGTTGCTGTGCAACTAAATAATTAATAAATAATAACGTCATTTATAAAAAATTATAGGTGTAAAATGAAGAAATTCTTTGGTATAATGACAGTTTTGGCATTTTTGGGTATTTCTATTTCTGCTTTTGCTGCAGATAAAGAATTAGTTATCAAATCAACTCCTCAGTGCGAAATGTGCGTTAAGACTATCAAAAAAGGTTTGAAAAAAGTTGATGGTGTAGAAAAAGTTGATGTTAATCTCGAAAAATCCGAGGTTAAAGTTGTTTTCGATGATGAAGATACTAACGAAAATGATATTAAAATTGCTCTAACAAAGCTTGGATATAAAGCAGACGATATGAATGCTGATGCCAAAGCATACGAAAAATTAAGTAATTGCTGCAAATTACCGGAAGATAGAAAATAATGAATAATGCCGAAAGGCAAATATTAGATGTTGGTATTGATGGCATGACTTGTGCCATGTGTGCCAAAGCAATTGAAAATTCGCTTGCTGATACTGATGGAGTATTAAGCTCAAATGTCAATCTTGCGAGTGAATTGGTTAGAATTGAATATAATCCAGATACTGCCGGTTTCGATAAAATTAAAAATAGTATCGAAACCGCAGGCTATTCTCTAAAATTCGATTCTATGAATATAAAAATTGATGGTATGACATGCGTTATGTGTCAAAATATTGTCGAAAAAACCCTTCTCAATCTCAATTTTATCAAGTCTGCTAAAGTCGATTTCAATACATCTAATGCTTTGATTGAGTATTACCCTGCAGTTTTTGATAAAACAGTATTGAAAGCTGCAATCGAAAATGCCGGCTATAATTTTATAGATGCTTCAGATGAAGAGTCCATTTCTGAAAATCATGATAAATCAAAATTAATAAGAGCTATAGTTGGATTTGCAGTATCTATTCCTATGATGCTCTTTATGTTTTTTTCGCATATACATTCTGATTATTCATTTATTCTATTTATAATAACGACACCAATTTTTCTGTGGCAATCCTTCCCTATTTTTAAATCTGCTTTTAATGCTATTAAGAATAAATCTTTGAATATGGAAGTAATGTATTCAATGGGTATTGGATCAGCTTACTTGGCATCAGTTTTAGGTACTTTTAATTTTATTTTCTCACATGATTTCATGTTTTATGATACAGTGCTTATGTTGGCTTCTTTCTTGCTTTTCGGGAAGCATCTTGAATCTAAAGCAAAATCTAAAACTTCGACTGCAATTAAACAATTAATCAAATTAAGTCCTAAAAAAGCCAGAATCGAAGAAAATGGTAGTGTAATTGAAAAAGACATTGATTTTGTTAAAATTGATGATATAATTCATGTCTTAGCAGGCGACAAAATACCTGTAGATGGCATTATCATTGATGGATGCCCGATAATTGACGAATCTATGATTAATGGCGAGCCCATCCCAAAAGAAAAAGTACCGGGCGATAATGTTATTGCTGGTACTATCAATCTTAATGATAATTTTAAATTTAAAGCACAAAAAATTGGTAAAGATACCATTCTTGCTCAGATTATTGAATATGTGACTAAAGCCCAAATGAGTAAACCTCAAATTCAGCAATTAGCCGATAAGGCTGTTGTTTGGTTTATTCCTATTGTTTTTGCTGTTGCTATTATTAGCTTCCTCATCAATTATCTGATTATCGACGAAGGTATTTACTATTCTTTTAGAAGTTTAGTTTCTGTTTTGGTTATTGCTTGCCCTTGTGCCCTTGGTTTGGCTACTCCAACTGCTGTTTCGGTTGGATTAGGCAGAGCTGCAAAAGAAGGAATACTTATTAAAGATAGTTCTTCATTAGAAACAATTTCTCAATGCAAATATGTTGTCCTTGATAAAACAGGTACAATTACTCAAGGCAAACCCGCTGTAAAGAATTTGCTTTTTTTCAATGGTTTTGATGAATCTATTTTACAAAATGTTGTATCTGCAGAATTTCAATCCCAACATCCGCTTGCAAAGGCAATTGTAAATTATGGCAAGAATAGAAATATAAATCCTAATAATGATTCAAGAATTGAAACTTTAAGTGGAAAAGGTATTAAAGCTATTTTTGATGATAATATATATCTGATTGGATCATTATCTTTTATGCGTGATAATAATATTAATATTATCGAAGATAAAGAAAATACTTCAACCATGGTTTATGTAGTTATTAATAACATACATGCTGCTAATTTTATTATCGAAGATGAACTTAAATCTGATTCGAAAATGGCTCTTGAGCTAATCAAGAATACTGGCAGACATACAGTTATGATAACAGGTGACAATAAAAATACAGCTCAAAAAATATCTGAATCTATTGGGCTTGACGAGTATTTTGCAGAAATACTTCCCGCTCAAAAAGCTGAAATAATAAATAATTATCAAAATAAATCTGCAAAAGTAATTTTTATTGGTGATGGTATTAATGATGCTCCTGCTCTTACTAAAGCTGATATTGGAATTGCTATGGGTTCAGGTACTGATATTGCACTCGAATCTGGTGATATCGCTCTAACCAACAGCAATCTCACAACTGCATATAAGTCAATAAT
>JAUQWR010000330.1 GCA_030835065.1 Candidatus Kapaibacterium sp. | reverse complement strand
GCCATTATCGTTTATTCTAATATCGAATGAGTTTGCTTTTTCTATCAATTCTAACTCAATATTTTTATCTGGCTGCGAAAATTTTAATGCATTAGAAATCAAGTTTGTAATAATACGCTTGTATAATTCTTTGTCTATACTAATAATTAAATTATCTAACGAAGTAATAACAGTAATTCGCTTCAAATCTTTTTCGTTGAATGATTTGATTAATACGTTTTTAGTAAAATAAATTACTTCAAGTGGCTCAATACTTAAGCTGTATCTATTACTTTTATTATCTTCTACAGTTAAAGCATCATTCAATAATTTACTCATTAACTGGACAGAATGGTCAATCATATCAATACTTTTCTTAAAATTATCGATATCATTTCTTTTGAAATATTGTTCAAGTAGATATAGATTGTTTTGAACCACAGTAAGAGGAGTTCTATATTCATGCGAAGCCATAGAAATGAATCGCGACTTCAAATCATTTAAGATTTTTTCTTTTTTGAGTGAGTCATAAAGTTCTTTTTGAGTAATAATTAAATGTTCTTCGATATTCTTTCTTTCAGAAATCTCAGATTCAAGCTCTTTAGTGCGTTCTTTTACTCTTAATTCAAGGCTCGTATTGTTTTTTTCGAGTTCATTATTCATAGTTTCCAATTCGATATTAGCATCTTTTAGCTTGTTTTCGAATTGTTTGCGTTCGGAAATGTCTTTAATAAGAGTAAGAATCAAAACTTGATCATTCCAATAAATTCTTTTCATTTTTACTTCAATCCAAAAGTATTTATCAGAATAGGGGCTAATCGCTTTCCACTCGAATGTGGGAGTAGCACCATGTTTAGCATCTTCAAAATAATTTTTAAGAATTTTGGGATCCTGATCTCTATAAGATAGATCATATACTGAAAACTGATGAAGAGTAGAACGATCTAAGCTAAACATTTCCAACATTTTGTAATTGACTTCAATCATTTCTCCAGCATTATTATGTATGATAATACCATCGGTAATATTATCAAACACCATTTTAAAATTTGCTTCAGATTGTTTTAATTTCTTTTCAGATTCTATTCGGTCTTGAATATTACGAGCGATAAACAAAACATACTTTTTATCATTGATTTTTCCGGGATAATAACTCATCTCGGCAGGAATGCTAAATCCAAGTTTAGTCTTAAGTTCAGTATTAATAAGATTACTAAAAATATTGATATCAGCAAAAGCAGATAATGACTTAATACGTTCAATCACATCATTATCAATCACTGTAGATATATCTGCATCGATAAGTTCTAATCTTGAATATTGCAACAAAATGCAAGCAGATTTATTTACATCAATGATTTTTCCGGTATCAATATTAGCTTGAATAAGAATATCATTAACATTATCAACTAAGTTTTTAAAACGAGTAAGCTCGTCGAGTCTTTTTTGTAATTCAGGATAATATATTTTATGCGAAGAATGTTCGCCACCAAATCCCATAATTGATTTTCTAATTTCGTCCCAATTTTTGTCATTAGCAGACATTAAAGAGCCTCCGAATAGATAGTGCTAATATCATCAACTTTAGGGGCTCTTGGGTTGGTAGCATTGCAAGGATCTGCAATAGCTTTTTCTGAAAGAGTTAATAAGTCAGAATTATTAATTCCATAATTGGCAAGACTTTCAGTCAATTTCAAACTTTCTTTAAACATTGAAATTTCCTGAAATAAAGCCTTTTTTGCTTCGCTATTTGAAATGTTTTTAGCTTTAGGAGCGAACAATTTCAATAGATCCATGTATTTATTTGGATTATAATCAAAGTTATAATCAATAACAAAAGGAAGTAAAATTGAATTACATAATCCATGAGGCATATCTTTATAACCTCCAAGGCTATGAGCTAAAGAATGAACACAACCCAGACTAGCATTAGAAAAAGCCAAACCGGCTTCTAAACTAGCAAGCATAACATTGCCTCTGGCATCGATATCATCAGGATTTTCAAAAGTTTTTGGTAGATTTTCGATAAGAAGCTTAACAGCATCCTTTGCAAGCAAATCAGTCATATGAGTTGCAGCAGTCGAAGCATAAGCTTCGAAAGCATGAGAAAGTACATCCATGCCAGTGCAAGCTGTCAAAAATGAATCCATGCTAGTAAGAGTAAGTGGATCAATAATTGCCAAGTCTGGCACTACTGCTTTACTAATTATTGCAAATTTATATTTTTCACCAGAATTATTGATGATAGCAAATTGAGAAACATCTGCAGAAGTACCACCGGTAGTAGGAATACAAATTAATGGAGGCATTGGGTAATCTACTTTATTTACGCCTTCAAAATTTAGAATGTTATCATCATTGACAGCAACAATACCAATACCTTTGGCACAATCCATTACCGAACCACCACCAACAGCAACAATACCATCACAAAATTCATTTTTGAAAAAGACAGCACCATTCATTACTTCAAAATCTCGGGGATTTGGTGAAATATCAGAAAAAATCGAATATTCAATACCTGCTTGTTCGATTTTTTTAATAACAATATCAGCCCAACCACTGAGAATAACACCAGGATCTGTCGCGATTAATACCTTTTTTAGCCCGAATATTTGTGCATAATGACCGGCGAGTTCGATTGAATTGTTGCCGAATATATATTCGGGCATAACGAATTTTCTAAGTTCGTCAAACTTATTGATGTTTACCATCCCACGCTCCACTTATTTAATTAGGAAACGAAGAATAGGGAAAGATATTTCCATATTGAATAAATAAATTTGCTGATTTTACTTAATATTAATCA
>JAUQWR010000329.1 GCA_030835065.1 Candidatus Kapaibacterium sp. | reverse complement strand
CCCGCCCGACTACGTCGGTCGACCCTCAAGAGGGTAATAAGACGGTTCCAATTTATAATCATGGGTGTCTGCCGAAGGCAGACGGGGTGGACTCTTAAAATACTCTTAACTGAAGAAAATGCAGACCGCCCGATTAAAGTCGGGCGGCACTCGAGGGTAATGGGAAATATTTATTATAAAGCCTAAAATACTATTTATATACTATAATCTGCTTACTTAAGACTTCTGTTCCGGCTTTTACTTCGATCAAGTAAGTTCCGGAATTTAGTTTTTCGATTGGTAGTGTATAATTGTTTTCGCCAATACTAAGGTTTTGTATTAATTCAGAATAGAGCAATTTTCCGCTTATATCAATAATTCTCAAATTGCATTCAGTAAATTCCTTCTTTAAGAATATTTTAAGACTTGCCTGAGTATTAATTGGATTTGGGAAAATTTCCAAATCAAAACTCTCTGATTTTGTCTCTTGAATTGAATTAACTTTGCCTCTTCCTGTTAGATTTATTACTACTGAATCTCTGTACTTATCGTTGGAATAAATAACAAGAGCTCCTTTGTATTGAGATTTGGAACTTGATTCAAACCCTACTTTTATTATAGCACTATCTTTGGGATGAATCAATGCAGGAGAATTTTCAATAAGGAAGAATTTTAGACTTTCGCCATCAGTCATTTTTACTTTTAACTGGTTTAATGTAAGATCATCTGTGCCAATATTGAAAATTGGAATATCGATTGTATCTTTTGTGCCAATTGTAACAGATTGGAAAGAATAGAAAGATTCAGGATTGTATAAATGTGCTGCTTTTTCGTTGTCGTTCAACAACCAAAATACTGACTTGTCGAAAAATGACATTGCTTTTGTTTCATCATTAATGTCTAAAAGACTAAATCCTGCAAATAAATATCTAATATTTTTATAATATCCTCTAACAGCGAAAATATTATTTTTGGAATTTTTTAGAATTGGATAATTATTGTTGAAGGTTTGTGCATTGAATAATGAAAATTCAACATTGTTATTTGCGAAATTAAGATTAAAATCTGCTTCATTAGTTACAGGATCAGTACTGATTCCTTTTAATGTTGCTATTCCATTAGCATACTTCCAAGAACTGTTGAGCATTTCCAAGTTCATTTCACTAAATAAGGCTTTCAATTTTGGAGAATCATCGATAGCTTTATTTATATAGTTGCCAATAACAAGCAATGAAGCACCTTTTTTGAATATATATCGATAAAGAGACTCATTATAATCTGAGATAGCCGCACAATTTGAATTGTCGTCGACCACAAGCTTCAAGTTTGGATATTTATTGATTTCATTAGTATCAAGTATCGAATAGTCTACAAAAACGTAATCATTTTTTGCATGCTTAGTAATCAATTCAATATGTCTTTTAGTAACATCATTAGTTAGGAATATTTTTTTGGATGCTGTATTATATACAGTGATTTCTTCAAAAAGTATGTTGTTAGGTTCTTCAGTATCAATTAGTTTAATTCTATACTTAGCCATACCTTCGCTGCTAATTGGAATTAACAATTTTTGAAATGAATGGCGTTTCGCATCAACCAATATGTTTTGACTAGGACCAATAAAAGTAGCTGCCCAGTCTGCACCATATTCAATTTTTTCGCAGGTCATTGAATATGTTTTAAGTTTACTATAATTGTTATTAATATAAATATTGATAAGAGTATCTTTATTAGTGTAAATAGTTTTGTTAGGCAAGCTTAATGCAAAGCTTTCAAAATTTTCTTTCACACCATAATTGGAGTTGAGAATATCAGCAATTGCCGGTTCATCGATACCAACGGAACCAACAAGAAATACATTTTTAATATTACTAGGATTAGCGCCCTTCAAATCATTTAAAACAGTAGAAAAGGTCCAAGAATATTTGTCGCCTTTTTTTACAGACTTTGGCATAACGAGTTTAGTGCCCCAAATACCACCTAAAATCTGACGAACCACACGATTGTGGTGATATCCTTTGATAACCGCTGGTTCGAAGTAGTAAGGATGGCCAACGAAATCAGGATTTTGTGAAATATAATTATTTTGATCATATGCAGATCCGGTTCCAACAATAGAATCCTCGCAGACAAACACAATAAAAGTAGTTTGATAATTAATATCTTCTAGAAATTCAGCATTGATTTTGCCATTAATTGTTTTAGTAATTTCATCGTAATTCCAAGAAAGGTTTACGTCTACTTTAGCTTCCAAATTTTTCAAAGAGTCTGTATAGTGAAACCAAGTATCAGTATAAAGCAAGTAAGTTTTTTGGCCGGGTTCGTAAGGATCGTCGAAATAAAGTCTGTCAAATCCGGAAGAAGGTACCCCGCCAGGTCCCATGTTGTTATATAGAGATTGGGTTTCGGGGCTTGCCATAGCATCGCCAGTATGATGCCTAATACCAATCACATCATTTGGGTAAGCTTTTGTGAGAGAATCTTGGTAATAAGTACCATTAGGGCACCATCCGCACCAAGCACCGGTAAATTCTTCGAGAAGTAATTTCTTTTTTGCAGAAAAGCTATCTACAGCTACTATAAATAGTAAAGCAAGGATAAAGTATTTTTTCATCAGAACACCAAAAAATAATAAAAATGTAATATTAATTTAACAAAAATTGAATAAAATAATGCAAAAATTATAATTTATTAAAATTTAAACTGCGGTGTTTTGGTATAAACAGCTAAATAAAATGATTACAATGTGTTAAGGAACTGTGTGTATTTACGACAAAATTATAAATTAGTCATAAATAAATATTAAGGAATCATTAGATTAAAAAAGTTTACTGAATCCACTTTTATCTGAAGATTGTGCACTTTTGTATTTGTTAGAAATATTGGAATTGATTGATTGAGCAGGCGAATAAGTAGCATCATTAATTGTATCAGAGTCATTACGTTTAATTGGATCAAGGCTCTGATAATTAGCAGCTTCGATTAGTGGTTTGAGCACATTCATAAACAAAGACTTACTTTCGGCAACGAAGTGGCTGCCGTAGTCTATGGGTTTATCATTTTCCTCTACTTTAGATAAATCCTTTGATTCTGTGTGCTGTGCAATTGATTTGTCGGCAAAAACATTAGTTTTAGACAATTCAGTATCAATTCTCATTTTACCCCCGCAAAAATATATTAGGCTTATCGGTAACTTTTTATAAAAATTTAGGTTTATTGAAAAAAAATGTAACTTTTTTTTAAAAATAAACGAATTAAGATTTTGAAGTATTTTTTTAAAAGTGAAAACAAAAAATTAATTTATTTAAGAAATTTTAATTATTTTTGTAAATTCAAGAATTTGTATATTTAAAATAAATATTATAACATAATGGCTAAACAGCTCAGTATATTATTCGTAACGAGTGAAGTCTATCCCTACGCAAAAGAAACGGGATTAGCAGATGTATCTTATTCATTGCCCCTCGCAATGCGCGATTTAGGGCATGATATCAGAGTAATGACTCCAAAATACGGAATTGTGTCCGAACGAAAAAATAGGATTCATGAAATAAACAGATTGAGAGACATGCCGATACCAATGGGCGATGAGTCAGAACCGGCTACAGTCAAGTCTTCCTCAATTTCGAATCCTCGTAATAAAGTTCAGGCTTACATTACTACCAATCAAAGATATTTTGATAAAAACAAAGGTATATATCACGACCACAAGACTTGGAATCTATTCCCAGACAATTTGGAGCGATTTATATTCTTTAGCCGATCTGTAGTAGAAACTTGTCTGCTTTTAGGTTGGTTCCCCGATATTATACACTGCAATGATTGGCAGACAGCTGTAATACCCGCATATCTCCGATCTTTATTCCCTTCTAAATTTAAGAAGACAAGATCTATTCTTACGATTCATAATTTCGCTGAGCAGGGCATTGCCCCAATTTCATTGTTTGCAAAAACAGGTTTGTCTAAAGATATATTGAATAATTTTAAGCATAAAAATCAATTGAATTTGCTTAAAGGTGGTATCATTTATTCAAATTATATTACTACTGTCAGCCCTAGTTATGCTAAACAAATTCTTGTTGATAAAGAATTGTCTAATGGCTTGAATTCTACACTGAAAGAGCATTCTTCGAAATTTGCCGGCATTATGAACGGTATTGATAATTATGGTTGGAATCCTAAGTCTGATGCCGAAATTGAGTCTAAATACGATAATGATGTCGATGAATATAAATATAACAACAAAGTTGCACTAATCAACAGATTTGATTTGGAATACAGTCCAAAAATTCCTTTAATCGGTTTTATTGGAAAATTGGATGAAAGCAAAGGTATTGATTTGGTTATTGATTCTTTGCCTGAAATGCTTCAAAAAAATGTTCAAATAGTAATATTAGGGCATGGAAGCAGCGAAGCTAAAGATAAATTAGAAAGTTTAGCCAAAGAAAATCCTGAAAAACTGAAAGTAGAATTAGCTTTCGACGATTCATTAGCACATAAGATGGAGGCAGGGTCTGATATTTTCCTTCTCCCATCAAAAAATGAAGCTTGCGGACTAAACCTTATGTATTCGCTTGCTTATGGTGCTGTTCCGATTGTTCATATGACTGGCGGATTCAAAGATGTTGCAAAACAATTCAACATCGATACATTAGAAGGAAATGCATTTACTTTCGATGAATTTACTAAAGATGCGTTTATGAAAGCTTTCGATTCTGCTTTAGATTTATATAAAGATAAAGAAAAGTGGCTTTCTATTGTTGCAAATGGAATGAATGGCGACTATACTTGGTCTGAATCTGCAGCAAAATATGATGAAATCTATAAAAATGTAATGAAAGAACAAATTGCTTAGGAATTAATTAAGGTTGTGCATATTAAAATGACATTTAAAAAAAGAAATTTTCTGGCATTCCTTACACCTGCTTTGCTCGTGTTCGCTTCATTGCTCAACTCATGCAATGAAGAACCTACAAATCTCGGTTTTTCACTTATCAAAGATACTGTTGCAATTATTGCCGAATCCGGCAAGGATAGTATTTATATTACAAGTGCCGAGCCTTATTTATTTAATCCCGAAACATTCAACCCCGGCGCTGTACTTATTGGCAAACACGGGGATTACAAGTCAAGTTCGATGGTGCGTTTTTCCAATATTCCTGATACTTTAAGCTACCTTAGCGAATCTGATATTCAATCTGCTGAATTGATTATCTATCCTTTGAATTATGCTTATGGCGATTTTAAAGGTACTAATTTGCTGTCTTTTAAAGTAAAACCCGTTATTAAATATTGGGATAATAAACTGGCTACCGATCAGTTTTATGCTGATAATTCAATGTTCGACAATAAAGTTGTTGCCCAATGGAGCGGTTCAATCAAGCTATCTGATTCCACTATCGATCCAATTACTATGCAATTAGATAAAAGCTTGGTTTTGGATTGGCTTAAGAAAACTGCAGGCAAGAAAGATACTATATGGGGGATTGCATTTCTTCCGGACGATAATTCAACCGTAATTAATAGATTTGCTGCTCAAGGATCTGGAGCAATAGATTATGCAAGGATCAAAATTGTTTGTAATACTGCTCCCGGTATTGTCGATACAATTTATTTTACATCTGCTATCGATAAGTTTTTCTTGATGGGCAAAGCTCCCGAAAATAATAAAATTACTATCGAAGGCGGCAGACAAATTCGTTCTAGATTGAATTTTGATATTACAAATATTCCTACTTTAGCCGGTATTCATAGAGCAGAACTCGAACTTACTATGGATGCTGAGAATACTTATTTTGGATCTTCTATTCAAGATTCAATTATCAGAGTGGATTATTATGAAGCTGCTGGAGACGAAAAACTGGCTAGCCCACTATTCTATTTCTATATGAAAAGAGAATCTTCCACTAGTAATAAATATATTGCAAAGAGTTTGGCTCCTGTTTTTAGCCAGATGCTTGTTACCGGCCAAAAAGGTTATGTTGTTTTTAGATTTGATGAACCTATAAGCGAATTGAATAGTGCTAATAGAATTGTATTCCATGGTCCTGCAGATCCTGATACAAGCAAACGTCCAAAACTTCGTTTAATTTATTCTTTGTTGGATAATAAGAACTCAAGCAAATGAAAATAAAGCAAATTTTATCCTTAATTATTACTTTCGGCATTAGTATGTCTATTGCCTTTGCACAAGGTGGTTCCAACTATTCAGTTGTTGGTATTGGTGACTTAGACTTTGGTGGCAAGGCTGCCTATCAATCTATGGGCGGTACTTCTATTGCTATGCCTATGGCAAATTCTATTAATATGGCTAATCCTGCTTTGTGGAGCAAAAATATTCAAACTCGCCTGCTTACTGGTTATGATTTTAATCAACATTTTAATCAATCTGCTGATAATTCTTTGTACCAAAATAATGGGCAGCTGAATGGTGTAATTGCTCTTTTCCAAGTTGATACTAGCCTTGGCTTAAGCTTTACTTTGGGTATTAATCCGTATAGTAAAGTAAATTACTATATTACTGATAAGATTAAAATTGATAATAATGGCTCTATACTTACCGGCAATACTGAATATAAAGGTAGTGGCGGATTGAATAAAGGCTTTTTGGGGGCTGCTATAAAAGTATTCAGCAACCTATCTATTGGTGCTGAGCTGTTTTCTACATTTGGCACTATTAAGCAAGAAATCAAGACTGATATTGATGATTATTATGGCTATACCTATAATAGAAAATCTTCTTTCGATTTTTCGGGTATGGGTTATAAATTTGGTGTTTTGTATTCTCCTATTGAAAATTTAAATGTTGGATTCTATCTCGAACAACAACCAGAAATTGATATAGATAAGACTACAAAATACGATAATCCGGTTTCTAAAGATTCGATCGAAACATCAACTATTACTTCAGTTTTGCCAAATTCTATTGGATTTGGTGCATCTTATCTGAGCGGTAAATTTTTGCTAGGTGCTGATTTTACTATGATTCAAGCCAAAGATATGAATCTGCAAATGACTACAAACACAGAATTTGTAGATGGTATGCGTTTTAGTGTGGGTATGGCAAGAATTGGTAATCCAAATCGTAGTGCAGATTTTGAAGATAAAATTACTTATAAACTTGGTGCATTTTTCCAAAATGAATACTATAAGATCAGGGGCGAACAAATTTCTGAAATGGGATTTAGCTTTGGAGCGAGTTTCCCTCTTTCAATTTCTTCAATAATTGATGCAGGATTCGTTTTAGGAAAAAGAGGCACTTCAAATTCTGGTTTGATAGACGAATATTTCGGAAAAATGTATATTGATTTAAGCATTGGCGAAAATTGGTTTAAACCATTTAAAGTTAATTATTAAGAGGAGATGATGAGTAATAAACCGGAAATAAGATCAACTACCGTAATCGGTATTATTAAAGATGGCAAGGCTGCTATGGGATCTGATGGTCAGGTAACATATGGCAATACTGTCATGAAACACAATGCAAAAAAAGTAAGAAAAATATATAATAATTCTATTTTATGCGGTTTTGCTGGCGCTACTGCAGATGCATTCACTTTGCTTCAAAGATTTGAAGAAAAAATTGAATCACATAGAGGCAACCTCTATCGTGCTTCTATCGAATTAGCAAAAGATTGGCGCACTGATAGATATTTGCGTAAGCTCGAAGCAATGCTTGCAGTTATGACTAATAAAGAAGCTTTGCTTATTAGTGGTACTGGCGATGTTATCGAGCCGGAAGATAAGATTATTTCTATTGGTAGCGGTGGTCCTTATGCACTTTCTGCTGCTCAAGCATTATTAAAACATTCTACTCTTTCTGCTAAGGAAATTGTTGAAGAATCCTTGAATATTGCAGGTAATATCTGTATTTATACAAATCTTCATATTACTTTAGAAGAACTTTAGTATATACAGAATAAAATTAAAATGGCTGCCATTTTGATAAAAGATGGCAGCCATGTTTTTTTATTTAACTCAAATTATTAGAATCGTTCTTTGATTACACTGTCAGTGCCAGGCAATGTAGGAGCAATTGGCTCTGGAATATTAGTACGCGGAATACTAGAAATACCACTTACAATAGCCCATTTATTGTTTTCTTTCTTAAGAGTGCGAGCAACTCTCAAGAAATAAGTAGCTTCGAAAGCTCCTTTTTTTACGTAGAGAGGTATGCCAAAAACAATAGAAGCAAGATTGGCGTTGGGATCAACTTCAATATAAACATCAGTTAGGTCGCCATATTTCATAACATCATACTCTTTCCATTGTGCAGTCATTTTGTCCTTGTACTCAGCGAAAGAAGAAATTACTTCACCTGAATCTGTTCCAAAAAATTTAACCTCACCGGCTAAAGTTTCGACCATTTCTGTGAAATTTTTTCTTTCAGCGGCTCTGTTGTATGCTTTAATAGTTTCTATTACCGCTTTTTTCTCTTTGTCAATTTGTTCTTGACTTAGATATCGCGGCTCGCTTTGGCAAGAAACCATCAAGAAGTAGGCAGTAGTCAAAAGTAGTACTAATTTTTTCATAAGCTCTCCCGTCAATCATGAGGACTAAAAATCTATTTAAATAATTAAATCCTATCTTTAAAATTTATAGACAAATGAAATCAATTTGTATTGCGAACCATTTATAATTAATGCATATTTTGAGTAATCATCATTATTTTTTTCAGTCATTTTGTCTGCTTTCAAAACAGCAAGAGCACTTACAGTGCCAATAATAGCACCAAAACAAACATCTGAAAACCAATGCTTGTCTTTGTAAATTCTTGCCGCACCGGTAGAAAGCGCAAGAGTGTATAATCCTCCATAAGCCCACCATTTGTCGATTCTTCCAGCAAGAGTAGTCGCTATTGCAAAAGCCATTGTTGTGTGTCCTGAAGGGAATGAATTATATTTGTCTTCAAATTCTGCCCACTTGAATTCAGTATTCCCCATTTCATTATATGGCCTGGCTCGCCCGGCAACAACTTTTATAGTAGTAGTAGTAAGTCCGGCTAACAAGCAAGATTCTAAAACAAGGCGACCCGTTGTTCTAGTATAATTGTCATTAAAAGCTAAACCTCCCAAATAAAGTCCGCCTGCAATTGTTGCTGCTGTGATTGGCTCTCCTCCCCAATTGACTATGTCGAAATATTTATCGAGGCTTTTGCTATGATTGTCCTTAAAAAAATCACGTATTGGTTCGTCTGCAAGAAAAGCCAATGCTACTCCGCCAGTCAATGCACCTGCTATTGCAAAGTCATTTCCGTCCATCGAGCCTATATTATGCCATACATTTTCTGCATCTTTGCCTGCTGCTTTAAAATCAAAACTGATTTTGTCTGATGCTGATTGTGCAAAAAGATTAGTTTGAAAAATAAAAAAAATGGCTAATATCTGTAATTTAACTAGTTTTGTCATAAAAACATTCTTTCCTATTATAATTTTGTTTTCAATTTAATAATAAGTAAGTTAATTTTGAAAAAGAAAAAATGACATTATAAAAAAAATGAGCATAAAATGAGGAATTTCGGGTATCTGCAAAAAAGGTCAGAATATAACATAATACTGAATTATATAAATAATCCGGTAAGTTCAATCGAATATGATTCGCGGAAATGCATGGATGGCTCATTGTTTGTTGCGATTCGTGGCGAATCATTCGATGGGCATGACTATATTGATCAAGCAATCAAAAATGGTGCAAAATTCGTAGTCTGCGAAGTTTTGCCTAA
>JAUQWR010000328.1 GCA_030835065.1 Candidatus Kapaibacterium sp. | reverse complement strand
TCTATTAATTAAAAGAATAAATACAACAATAAGTAAAGCAATGATCAATGCAAAAGATAACATCGAAAAGTTTGTAATACTCGACATTTCATTTTCAACATCATCAATATATACACCGGCACCTAAATACCATCCCCAATCATCAAATTTCTTAATATATGATAATTTGGGATAAGCAGTAGTATCTTTTCCTGGTTTTGGGAATAAATAATCTACATAACCATCTTTATTGCTCTTTAAAATTTCAACCATTTCGACCATAAATTTCTTCTGGTTTTTGTCTTTAAAAGATTCTAAAGGTTTTCCAACATTCTTTGGGTTGACGTGAAAGATAAAAGTATCGTTATTGAATACAAAAACGTAGTTTGTTGTGTCGAATCTCATAGCAGACAAGTACTTTAGTGCTTGTTCCTTTGCAGTTTTTTCGTCAATTTTTCCTTCTTTTACATCTTTAGCATACTTCGCCAAGCTCGAGTGAAACATATCGACAACATAATTCAACTGCTTCTTCTTATTTTCCATCATATTATCGCCAAATACAGGTAATATGAAAAAATAGAAGAAAAGAATTATCAAAAGAAATCCACTCAAGAACGGAAAAATTATTTTCCAGAAAATGCTTAGTGTGTTCATCTTTTTCATAGCATCAACCCTGATCGATTAAAAAATCATCCTTATTGGATAAAAGTAAATATTATTATTTTATTGTTATGTGAACATCTATTAACTATTTAATCTAATTAAAATTAATATTAATAAGACTCTTTAGTATGTTTCTCTTCATGTTGTACTAAAGGCAATTCAATAGCAAAAGTAGTACCTTTGCTTAGAGTACTATCCTTTACAAAAATCTTGCCATGATGATATTCTTCCACAATTCTTTTAGCAAGGCTAAGCCCTAAGCCCCAACCACGCTTTTTGGTTGTAAATCCAGGATGGAAAATTTGTCTCTTTAGTTTTGAACTCATACCCTTGCCGCTATCAATCACATAAATAGTAATTTTCTTTCCGTAACTAATTTTGCCTGAAATACGAATAGTACCATGTTTTTCATCAATAGCTTCAGCAGCATTTTTAATTAAATTTTCAAATACCCAAGCCATCAAATCTGTATTATAATTACCCATAAGAGGATCGTCAAATTCTCTAACTATTTCGACTTTCCTCCCCAAATGAGGCAATCTTTTTTCAAAATAAAGGCATACTTCTTCGATCAAGTCTGCCAGACTCTGTCTTTCCATTTCAGGCATAGAACCTATTTTGGAAAACCTTGTCGTAATTATCTGCAATCGATTTACGTCG
>JAUQWR010000327.1 GCA_030835065.1 Candidatus Kapaibacterium sp. | reverse complement strand
AAAAATCACTTATTCCAAAACCAAAATAAACCAATCCCAATTCATAATTACCTACAAAATGATTATCAGAAACAGGTAGTGCAGTTGGTTGAAGAAAAATTCTATGACTATGTCTGTTTATTTCTTTAATGTTGCGAATTTCTTTGATTTCATTTCTAAATATTTTTGTATTGCCTATAATTGTTTTTAATTTAATATAGGCGTCATTTTCGTCGAAATCAATTAATTCACCACTTAAAATATTGCCATTAATCAGACGCACAACATATTCTTTGCCTCTTTCCAATTCATCAAAAAAAGCAAATACTTTAATATTTGATAATATAATTATCAATAAAAATATGATTATTCTATACATTGTTTAAAATCCGAAATTATCACTAAGCTTATCATCAAGAATTTGTTGTAATTCCTTAGGTTCCTTATCCTTAAATCTGGCATACTCATCTAACAGCTTGAGGCTTGGTAAATCCTCGACTCCAATAAATTGGTCAGGTTCGCTATTTGTAGAGCTCACAACAGCACTAATAAAAGTACTAACCACAAATCCGGTCAAAGTACCAATAAATGTATTTAGAGTTGCAGGTTTGGGATCTGCAGCATATCGCCCGACGTCTATTCCAGCACCAATTCCAGTGCCAATAGCAACATTTTTCCAAGAAAAAGGAGTCGATACACCATCTACTTTTATGTAAGATATACTTTTAAGTTTAATAACTTTTATTGAATCTTTTAATTTGAATACATCTGCATTGGTTTCGCATTCAGCAGTAGTAATAACAATCAAGCTATCCCTAACAGCAAGAATTTCGCCGCGATAATAGTTTAATTTGCGAAGTGAAACAGTTGCATTTCTTCCAGGTTTATTTTGATTTTTCGATTCAATTGGTTTTTTAGCGAATGATTCACAAAACATAATCGAAAAAACAAAAAGTAACAAGCAAAACTTAATCTTCATTATTTATCTCCGGATTTGTTCTTTTCTTCCGAAAGAGCTAATTGCCCGCATGCTGCTTCGATATCATCACCAAAAGTATCACGAATAATAACTGCCACATTTTTATCTCTTAGCTTAGTAGCAAAATTATTCATCAGTGCTCTGGTAGCGGGCTTCAATTCTTTTGATATTCCTTGAGGCAAAGTGAATGATATATCATTGAATGGTATAATATTAACCCTCGATGGAACTCGTTTTGCAATTTTTGCAAGACGCTCCACATCTTCATCGCTATCATTCAAATCTTTAAATAAAATATATTCATAAGTAATTGGAATCTTAGTCTTTCTGTAGTAATATTCGATCGAATCCATAAGCTTAGTCAAATCAAATGATTTCGAAATAGGCATAATCATTTCTCTGACTTTATTTGTAGTGGCATGCAGTGATATAGCCAATTTTACAGGCTTGGCTTCGTTTGCCAATTGCTTTATTCTAGGAGCAATACCAGAACTCGACAATGTAATTTTTCTACGGCTTAATATTTTCGACTTTTCGCTAGTCATAATTCTCAAAGCTTTAATTACATTTTCATAGTTCAATAATGGTTCGCCCATGCCCATAATCACCACATTATTGATCTTAGTATTCAAATCCTTTTCTACTCTGAATATTTGCTCAATAATTTCGCTGGGATTCAAATTACGTTTAAAACCAAGAGTACCGGTGGCACAAAATGCGCAAGCAACCGGACAACCTACCATAGATGAAATACACAATGTAGAGCGGTCAAGCTCCCCTTTGTCATCTACCCAAGGCATATAAACAGCTTCGATTGATTTTCCGTCTGCCAACTCAAACAAATATTTAATAGAACCATCCGAAGACACTCTTTTCCTTTGGTTTAAAATTGAAACAATTTCGAACTCAGACTCAAGCACTTGCTTCAATTCTTTTGGCAATTGCTTCATCTCTGCAAATGTTTCTATTTTTTTTACATATATGTCATTTATTATCTGATCTGCTCTATATCTTTCAAATCCCTTGCTTCTCACAAATTCTTCGACTTCATCAAATGATAAATTTTTGATGTTTGGTTTTTTATGGATTCTATCCTTAACATCCTTTATAAAACTATCTGTCAATTCAAACATTTTCCCGGTCCCGTCTGTTGAAAACTCAATCAATAACACGGTTTAAACAGCTTTTTATTTGTTTTATACTAACAGTTAAAAATAATAAAAATTACTTTGAGTCTATGTAATTATTGAATTATTATTTTATTAAGTGAGCGGATTATGATGAATAATGACTCAGTTACAAAATCTATTGAATTATTAGAATTATTACGTACACGAAAGACAATCAGAAACTTCAGCAGAAAACCAATACCTATGGATGTGGTTGTCAATTGCATTAAAATTGCTGCTGCAGCTCCTAGTGGAGCCAACAAACAGCCTTGGCATTTTGTTGTGGTTACAGACGAAGAACTAAAAGCCAGAATTCGATCTAGTTCTGAATTAGTCGAGCACGAGTTTTATTCTCAAAAAATTTCTGACGAATGGAAATCTGATCTCGAACCTCTCAATTTGAGCATCGAAAAGCCTTTTTTAGAAGATGCCCCATGTCTTATTTGTATTTTTGCTAAAAAATATGAAACTGATAAGGATGGCAAGCACAAAAAACTTTATTATGTGAACGAATCTGTAGGAATTTCTGTTGGATTCCTAATCCAATCTCTGCATCTTTGTGGACTGTCTTGTGTTTCTTACACTCCTGCTCCAATGACTTTTTTAAACAACATCTTGCATAAACCTAAATATTTCAAACCATTTATGATATTGGCTGTCGGTTATCCTAACGATAATATCGAGCATACTCATAAGCCTAAAAAACCTATTGATGATGTTTTAGACTTTATCTGATTAAATAGGATTATCACTCAAATAATCTGTCCAGCAGTATTTTTTTTGTCTGGGAGTTTCGTTAGAGGCTATTTCGATTAAGTAATCGGCAGTTGTATCCACCAACCACTCATAATTACTTGATTTTATTACATTTCTATCTAATATTGGATTTATATCATGAAATTCAACTGCATATATTTCATTATCTTTGATTGCAAACTCTACTGAGTTGAAATCAAAACCTAAAACAGTAGAAACAGTTGAGCAACTCTTCTCGATCGATTCAATCATTTCGTCGGTCAGCATTGCTTCTTCTTCGCTATATCTGAGATGTTGGGGGCGTAGCGGGTAATATTTTATTATTTTTACATACTTTTTGCCAATTACAAAACACTTATAGTAATCATCAAATTCAATACTTTCCTGCAAAATCATAGAAGAATCGCCTGTCAAATCATAAGCCGAAAAAAATTCTTGTGGATTATAAATCTTGAAATCATTATTAAAACTGCTTCTAATATTTGTTTTTAGATATGCCGGAAAACCAACATATTCAAACATTGCGTCCCAATCCAGTGGATATGCTAAATTTCGCATTGATTCATGGGTAACACCTTTGGGTAATGACTTGCTGGGAATTATTACTGTTCGAGGCACTTTTATATTTATCTGATGTGATAGTGCAAAATTGAAAAAATTATCGTCGGCACATTCCCAAAATGGATTATTAATCACATGGCAGCCACGAAGCTCGGCATACTTCAAATATGTTGAATAAAATGGTACAAACTGAGAGACTCTATCGAGTATCACATCATACTCAATCAGATCATCTATACCACTAATATCTATTTTTATCTCTTCGGCTATTATTCCATCTTTATTCCGAAGATTGATGTTTTGCATTACATCTAAGCTAAAGGCATTATTTACTCCAAACAGGAATCCAATTTTTTTCATAATGATTACCCCAAAGCTTGTATTTATCTAACAATCATTTGTTATTTTTGCAAATGACTAAATTTGCAAAGATTTGCAATATTTTGTTTGACGTTTGATCTTTATTATTAATTTGAATGTTTTTTGGGTTGCCTATGATCGAATTTAAAAATATATCTATCGCTTTTGCTGAGAAAAATATATTCCAAGAGTTTAACTTAAAGATTAATAATTTGGAAAGAATTGGGCTTAAAGGCAAATCTGGCTTAGGAAAATCAACTCTGATAAATTTGATTATGGGCATTAAGCAGGCAGATAGCGGCACTATAATCATTGATGATTATGAACTCAAGCCTTCAAATATCAAACAAATAAGGGAGAAGATAGCCTGGCTACCTCAAAATATAAGTTCAATAGGAACTGGTAACATTTCCATTATATTAAAAAAAATATTTTCCTTTGCTCAAAACAAGCATTTGAATATGCCGGATCTCAATGCAGAATGTGAAAAGCTCGGGCTTAATATTAATCCCGAAACTTCAATTTTTGAAGATCTTTCGGGTGGTGAACGTCAAAAACTTGGGCTTATTATATGCAAATGGTTGAATCGTGATATTATACTTCTAGACGAACCTAGCTCGGCTCTCGACGAAGATTCTATAGCTTTGGCTGCTGATTATATTTTTGATATGCCTCAGTCAACTATTATTTCTATATCTCACGACAATAGATGGTTAAAATTTTGTTCCAGAATTATTGATATTGAAAATGCACGCTAACGATATATCATGGCTTTCGCTTGCCTTGGGTTCGCTTGTAATGATTATTCCTATAATAGTACTATGGTATTATCGCACAGGACTGCTCAAGGATTTGTTTATTTCTACTGCAAGAATGTCTATTCAGCTTATGCTTGCTGGATTTTATTTAAAATATATATTCGCATTAGATAATCTTTATATAAATATTGGCTGGGTTGTGCTGATGATTATTGCAGCATCATCTACGATAGTAAAACGTGCAGATCTCCAAATCAAGGATTTTTATCTTCCTGTACTCTTTGGGGTATTAATCAATGTGATAATCAATGGAGCAATCTTTGCAATAGCAGTAATGTCCGGACAGGAATTTTTCTCAGCACGATATTTAATACCAATCATGGGAATGGTAATCGGCAATACACTAACAGCTACAATAGTAGGTATCAAATCATTTTTTCAGTCCATACAAAAAGATGAAGATCATTACAAATACATGCTTATGTGTGGCGCAAGCAAATCTGAATCGCTTTTCGACTATATTTCTGCAGCACTCAAGATGGCATTTAGCCCTACTATTGCTCAAAATGCTACAATTGGTCTCATCTGGCTTCCAGGTATGATGACTGGTCAAATTCTGGGCGGTAGCGACCCTCTTACTGCAATTAAATATCAAATTCTTATAATCGTCGCTATATTTGCAGGCGGGGTTTTAAGCGTAATGACGACACTTAGTTTGACAAAAAATTTTGCTTTTGACGATTTGGATATGCTTAAGAAAGTTTTCAAACAACACAAATAATAGAATTATTTTGATAAGATTTTGTCTACTAAATAATTAAATCTTATTTTTGTAACTTAGCTTAGTGTTTGATTATTATTTTGAAAGAAAATTTTTTTCATATATGAGGAAAAGCATGAAAATTCGCTTTGTACTTTTAACGGCAGTGGTCAGCCTTTTGCTTGCATCTTGCGGAGCAAAAATGAGATTTGACCAAACATGTATGACCTGCGTCCAGTCGCAACGCCTATCATGCAACGGTCAGGAATGCCCCCAAAGCTTCATGATTGGTAATGATTGTGTTGTAACTATGGTCGAAACAGGAGAAAACATATTTCTTAATATGATTCTCAACGAAGAAAAAATTACTCCTCGCGAAGGTATTCCTTTCACTATCGCAAAATTCAACGGTTCTTATTATCTTATTGGCGATGGGCTCAAAAACATGTGGAAAGTAACTCCTTCCGGTAGAAATCAAGCTTGCTTCAAAGATATCAAACTTCCTCAAGATGGTATTGGTATCCCTGTATTCGAAATTGCTAACGGTCAATTGAAAATGAGAGGTAAAAGCAACGAATTCGCTTATATCTATGATGATGAAAATGAAAAATGGATTAATGTAAACTCTCCTAAGGCAGGTGAATAATGTATAATAAAAAAATTATAGCTCTGCTGATTATTGTACTTGCTTCTGTTATGGCTTTAAATGCTCAAGACAGATCTAACTTCCAAAAATATTATTCTGACGTTCAGCAAGTACTCGGCAAACAAGTGGAAAATTTAAGCTCTGGCGACTTAAACGTTCTCAAAGACGCGATTAAACTCGATCCTATGACTTTTGGTGCACAAAACCAGAAACTTGTAAATAAGATGGTTCAAGATGCACGAGAGAAAAAATCCGCTTACGATAATTATATTCATGGCAAACAAAAATTGCAGAAAACTGAAGAAGACTTGCAGCAAACTACTTCCGAAAAACAAGTTGCTATTGCTCGTGGAGATAGCCTTCAAACTGAAAACTTGCAATTGAAAGATATTATTGACCAATTAAACAAAAGAATCAATAAATTAGAAAAAGAGCAAAAATCTTTGCAATCTGTCAATCGCAAGCTTCGCGACGAACAAATCAAAACTAAAGATTTGCTCGAAACAAGCCGTGGCTCTATTAAAAGAATTTTGGCTATGATTCCTGTTTCTCCAAAAACTGGTGATTTTGCCGGACAATTGCCTTCCACTCTTCAAGATTCTTTGACACAATCTGAATGTCAAGTTGCAGACTTGCTCAAAAATAATTTCTTATTGACATTGGATGGTATGAAACGCGATCAGCCATTTATTGACTCTGCGTCTATCTATTTCAAAGAAAATGGCAGACATTTAGCTCAATTAGATGAATTTTTCATGACAGGTAATGATTTAATTTCTCGTTTGCGCTCTTGGGGTTCCAACTGTGCTCAAGGATTTGCTACTGATATTGAAAATTCTATGGGCGAATTTAAACTTTCTATCGAAAATAAAGAGCAATCATCTGCTTTTATTAGTTTCTTGAAAAATAGTCTTCCTATTTTGATTCCTTCTGTGCTTATTATTGCTGTTCTTGTGATTTTATTGCTCAGAAAAAATAAAGCTAATAAATAAATTGTAAATTTTTAAATTCAAGGCTGAGTCCTAACATAGGCTCAGCCTTTTATTTTATTATTTGGCTTTTTATTGCTTTTAGTTTATGAAAACTAACATTTTTTTTCGCTTTAACAATTATTTTGCTTAATAATCAATATATTCTTTGATTCGTTGCGTTGCCCAAATCCTAAATTTTGTTGCTACATGAGATTTAATTCTGTACCCAACCGAAATAATAGCATCAAGGTTATAAAATTTCTGGTTTCTTTCAACCATGCGACTGCCTTCCTTCTGAACTTGTAAGAAATCCTTACAAGTTGGATCTTCCTCTAACTCACCTTCGTCAAAAATATTCTTAAGATGTATAGTTATATTTTGTGGTGTAGTTTGAAAAAGCTCAGCCATAGACTTTTGGGTTAACCAAACGGTTTCATTTTCAAGCCTGACATCAATTTTTGTCTGTCCGCTTTCGGTCTGATATATTATAATTTGTGAGTCGCTCATTTATTTAAGCTACCTTTTATTTTTTTTTGCTTATTTTTTAATCATATACTACAATTTCTTTAATCTTTAGTTGAAAATCATAGTGTTTCTAAATTATAAAAACAAAATTTATTATAACAAAAAAGCACCCAAGAATTAACTTGAAATGCTTCTTTGATTTACTTTATAATATTTAATATTTTGCTGCTTTATGGTAATATTATAGTGTATAAAATTAGCCTTCAACAATGAAACATAACAATTATTA
>JAUQWR010000326.1 GCA_030835065.1 Candidatus Kapaibacterium sp. | reverse complement strand
GATTTGATAAAATCTACTACTCGAAGATGCTCGGGATGAACAGCGTAAGTATTAAGATCGTCGAGATTATCAAATTCAGCAATTAAGCCAAGATCAAAAGAACGGTCGGATCTAAGAAGGTCAATTCCTGTTTCGAATTTGCGAATCACATTGATTAAAGCAGGCAATTCGTCGAGCATATTTTTGATTTTGATAGCATTTTCGGCTTTAGTAGCGCCTTGAGCAAAATCTTTGAGCCTAAAAACAACAATATGTTTAATCATTATTCATTTCTCCGGGAATTTGGAAATCTTTCTCGGTAGGAGCTTTTTCGCCATTGTCTTTAAAGAAATAAAAATAGAAGAAGAATACTTCAGGAATAGTCAATAAAACTAGTGAGAGAGTATCTCTATTGAAATAAACAGAATTCCATTTGTCGGGATAAATCTGATAGGCAAGAGTGCCAGTCAAGCCCCAACCGATAACAAAAACAAGTGCAAGCAAGCCTAAACCCAAAAAACCATCCTTTAGGCTTCTTTTCTGCCAATTTTTTGTAAAAGCATATAATGCACCGGCTATATGCAATTGAAATATAAATAGTTCTATCATTTTTTATTAATTTCTGCTATATTTGCAAAAAAGTAAATTTATTAATTTTTACAAAAATCACTAGGCAAATTATGGAAAAAGCAGAAGATTTCCGAATAGTTTTTGTATCTATTGATGGCAGCCCCAAACAAAGACAGATTGCAAGACATTTAATTGAAAAGAAATTAGCTGCATGTGTATCTATTTTTCCAAATATAGAATCAATTTATGAATGGGAAGGAAAAATCGAAAATTCTAATGAATCTATAATGATGATAAAAACTCATGAAAGCAAGCTAGAGGCAATTGAAAATGAAATAAAATTGTTGCATAATTATGAAACACCAGAAATTATATCAATTAATATAAATGAATCATCATTTAATTATATGAATTGGATGAAAGAAATTTTGAAAATATAGATTGGAGCCAGAATGAAATCCAAAGACAAATACGTACTCTATAAAGCTCAAGAAGGCAGCCCAACGATTAAAGAATGGCGGGAAGATGAGCGACCGCGAGAAAAACTTTTGTTAAAAGGGGCAAAATCTTTGAGTGATGCAGAGCTGATTGCAATTCTATTGGGAAGCGGAACTAAAGGAATTTCTGCAGTAGATGTAGCAAGGAACTTATTAATGAAATTTGGGGAATTATCTAAACTGGCTTATAGGGATTTAAGTGAATACCACACTATAAAAGGTGTGGGCAAGACTAAAGCTGTGAAATTGGCAGCTGCATTTGAAATTAGCAAAAGAGCAAGAGCAGAAGATTATCTGAGTAAAAAAATAATTAGAGGTCCGGAAGATATTGCTTCTATATATATACCAAGATTTATGGGAAAAATGAACGAAGCATTTATGGTGTTGTTATTGAACGCATCCAATCAGATAATAAGAGAAGTAGTAGTGAGCGAAGGCATTTTAAATTCAAGTTTGGTTCATCCAAGAGAAGTATTTCGGATGGCAATCACAGAGATGAGTGCAGCAGTATTTTTATTGCACAACCATCCATCCGGAAACACAGAGCCTTCGCGTGAAGATATTAATATCACTCGAAGGCTGGTAGAAGCAGGCAAAACAATAGATATAAAGGTAATAGATCACCTAATTATAGCAGGTGAAAACTATACAAGCTTTGCCGAAATGGGTTTGCTTTAGTCTAAAAGATGAAGATTGAGCAAAGTCTTAACGACTTTATCTTTATCGATTGGCTTGACTAAATAGCCTTCTGCTTGATTTTTGAAGGCACTTTTGATATTGTCGTAGTCGTCTAATGCAGTAGTCATAATGATTTTGACAGCATCGAGACCGACAATACCATTTTCAGCTTCAATTTCTCTAATCCGATTAAGCACAACCTGACCATCCATTTCGGGCATCATAATATCAAGGAAAATTACTTCGTAAGGTTTATTGAGATTGAAAGCTTCGGTAAAAAGTTCGAGAGCTTTTTTTCCATCTTCGGCAATTTCGCATTCGCCAAAAGAGGACATAATTTCTTGCATAACCTGGGAAGTAATGTAATCATCTTCTACAATTAAAGTTTTCACAGCCCACTCCTTATAATTAAATCAAATTCTCTTTAAAATAGTTAATTAGAATGTTTACTTCTTTTTCGAGAAGTAAAAGCACTTTTGGGGCGCTATCAGCCAATTTGGCTTTTCCAATTTGTTCCATTGCTTTTAGTAATTCCACCGAGCGCTCAGCACCGAAATTACCAAATTCCGATTTCATTTTATGCGAGTATTTTACAATATCTTCAAAATTATTATCTTCAACAGATTTGCGCAAATCAATCATTTCTTGAGGAACATTATCAACAAAATATTGCGATAATTTTTTTAATATATCCTTATTATGATTAATCGAATTCATTAAATTAGTTAAATTAACGGTTTCGGCATTGTGATATTTTGATTTTTTTATTTGATAATACGAGTTAAGCACTTTATAAATCTCGCCCCATTTGAAAGGTTTGCTTATAAAACCATCGCAACCGGCTTCTTTAGCATCAATTTTGGAATGCTCGTCGTCGTGGGCAGTAAGGCTTATAATTGGAGTTCGTATTAATTTATTTTCTTTTTCAATTTCTCTAATTGCAGAAGTAGCCTGCAATCCGTCCATGCCTGGCATCTGAATATCCATAAATATTAGATCGTAGGCATTCGTTTTAAATTTATCAATGGATTCTTTGCCATTGTTTGCCAAATCTACCTTGCAATTTTTCTTAAGCAATGCTTCATTGATTACTTGTTGGTTGATTATACTATCCTCTACAACAAGAATGCTTAAATTAAAATCTGGATAAGTATCTGCAATATGAGCAAGGCTATTATCAGAAACGGAATCAATCAATTTGGAAGAAGAATCGCTTAATTCCAATTGAATTGAAAATTCGAAAGAAGAACCCACATCAGGTACGCTATTGCATACAATTTTACCATTCATCATTTCTACAATTTCTTTTGATATGGCAAGCCCTAGCCCGGTGCCTCCATATTTTCTTGTCAAAGTATTATCTATTTGGCTAAAGCTCTGGAACAGACGAGATACTTTTTCTGGTTCGATTCCGATGCCAGTATCTTTGACCATAAATTCGAGCTCTACAATTCTATCTTTCTGATTTAATTTTTGAACAGTAAGCTCGACATATCCATCTTCAGTAAATTTAATGGCATTGCCAAGTAAATTAATCAAAACTTGTTGAATTCTATTTGAATCTCCGAAGAAAAATTCAGGAATATCATTTGTCAAATGTAATTTAAATTCTAAACCTTTGCTTGCAGCAATAGAAAATAGCATATCGTAGGTATGATTTAGCATTTCTCTAAGGTTGAATACTCTATTATCGAGAGTAAGTTTGCCGGTTTCAATTTTGGACCAATCAAGAAGATCGTTGATAATATTGAGCAAGGTATCGGCAGAATATTTTACAATATTGAGTGCACGGCGCTGTTTTTCATCAATATTGGAATCGAGCAATATGCTAGTCATGCCTAGTACACCATTCATTGGAGTACGTAGCTCATGGGTTACTTTAGCCAGGAACAAACTTTTAGCTTTGTTTGCAGCTTCAGCTGCTTCTTTGGCTTTAATCAAGTCTTGTTCAGTTTTTTTACGAGTTTCAATTTCGCTTAATAATTTTTGATTAATCGATTCGAGAGCCGAAGTTCGTTCTTTTACTTTTTGTTCAAGTTTTTCATTATACTTAATGAGGTTATCTTCTTGAATTTTTTTAACGGTAATATCTTCGGAGACCTGAACATATTTAGGTTCGAGAGATTCATCATTATAAATAAGCGAGCAAGCAGAACTAACCCAGAACGAATCACCATTTTTCATTTTAACGGGTAATTCGCCCTGCCACTCAGAAAATTCATTGACAGCTTTGTGGTATGCAGAATAGCCATCAAAATCATACACTTCAAGAAGTTTGATATTGTTGCCAATTAACTCTTCGGGCGAAAAGCCTGTACTATCGCAAAGAGCAGGATTTGCATATTCGATTATACCGTTTTTATCAAAAATCAAAACAAAGCTCAAGCTATGCTCGACGGCACTGGAAAGTACTTTTAGCCTGTCTTCTTGTTGTTTAAGTTGTCGTTCAATTAATATAGAACTCGAAACATTTTCGAGCACAGTAATCATTTGTTCTTTTTGAACAGGTTTTATAATATAGCTATTTATACCAAGTTCTATAGCTTCGAGCAAAACAGATTTGTTATCGAAGGCAGTAGTAAGTATAATAGGAACCCGAGGATTAATTCTGCGTATATAGCGAGCCATATCAAGACCGTTCATTACGGGCATACCAATATCGCTAACAATAATATCGGGGCTATGCTCTTTGAAAACTTCTAAGCCTTCCTGACCATTTTCAGCCATAAAAATATTCTGAAAGTAGCCCTTAAGAATAGTGCTAATAAAAACACGAGAGGGCAAGTCGTCTTCGACAACTAAAATATTCAGAGGAATTTTTATGTTAAGATTTTCACTCATATTACTTTTTATTCACTAGTTTCATTAAACCATTAGAAATATCATCAAGGTGCATTTGTTGTTCGACAGCACCAATATCCCAAGCCACTTTAGGCATACCATAGACAACACAAGAGGCTTCGTTTTGGCCAATTGTGGCAGCACCGGCTTCACGCATGGCTTTAAGACTTGCGCGCCATCATTTCCCATACCAGTAAGAATAACACCAAAAGCATTAGCGCCCACGTGCTGGGCAACTGAAAACATAAGAACATCGGCAGAAGGACGATGACCATTTACTTTTTCATCTTGATTGAGAGCAACTTTGTATTGACCACCAAAGCGAACAACTTTCATATGGAAATCGCCAGGTGCAATAAGAACTCTACCAGTAATAATTCTATCGCCATCTTCGGCTTCTTTTACTTGCATCATTGATAATTCATTAAGTCTATCGGCAAAGGTTTTAGTAAAGCCTTTTGGCATGTGCTGAACAATAACAATACCGGGAGTGGAAGGCGGAAGTCGCTCGATTACTTTACGAATAGCTTCTGTTCCGCCGGTGGAAGCACCAATAGCAATTACTTTATCAGTAGATTCAGATAGAGCACTAGTGCCGGCAGCATCTTTTTTGGCAATACTATCTTCGATTCTTTTATTTTTCCAATGCGCGACATTAGCAGTTGAAGCAATTTTTACTTTAGTCCTCAATTCCATCATCATATCGTTGAGCCCACGAGCTACGTCTGTAGCAGGTTTAGGAACAAAATCGACTGCTCCGGATTCGAGAGCTTGTATAGTGATTGCTTTACCTCTTTGAGTAAGTGAGCTTACGACTACAATAGGTAGAGGAAACTGAGGCATTAATCTTTTAAGAAATTCAATACCGTCCATTTTCGGCATTTCAATATCTAGAGTCAAAACATCAGGCTTTAGTTTTACAATAAGGTCGCGCCCAATATAAACATCGGGAGCAGTGCCGACAACCTCGATGCCGGGGTCTGCAGAAAGCCCTTTTGAAAGTATATCTCTAACAAGTGCCGAATCATCAATAATAAGAACGCGTATTTTTCTTTTTAACATTTTATTCAATTACCTTTCAATCATTTTTTATATAGGGCAGGTTTAATATAATCATAATCTGTTTTGTCTCTATTTAGAGTTTCGGAGTGCCCGATAAACAGATAACCGCCTCTAACAGTTAAGTTGTAAAACTTACGAACTAAAGTTTCTCTTGTTTGATTATCGAAATAAATCATAACATTTCGGCAGAAGATACTATCGAACTGCTTTTTAAAAGGGAAGACATCATTCATAAGATTAAATCTTCGATAAGTTACTTCACGCTTGACAGCATCAGTAACTTCATAATCGCCGGTAGGCAATTTTCTGAAATATTTTTTTAATAGATTAGCGGGAAGTTGTTTTACTCTATCTTCAGTATAAATTCCATCTTTAGCTTTAGATAGAGCATTTAAAGAAATATCAGTAGCGAGCACACCAGCCGAGAATTTAGAATAGTTAGATCCTAAATGTTCCATCATAAGCATAGCAAGAGTATAAGGCTCTTCGCCGGTAGAGCAGCCGGCACTCCAGATACGAATATCATTAGTACCTGTTTTAATACATCTATCAATTATCTCGGGTAGAGCTTTATGGACAAAGAAGTCGAAGTGGTCACTTTCGCGACCGAAGAAAGTATGATTGGTAGAAATAGTATTAGCTAATTCGCTAAGCGCCTCGCCGGTTTTGTCGGCAACCACAAATTGGTAATATTCAG
>JAUQWR010000325.1 GCA_030835065.1 Candidatus Kapaibacterium sp. | reverse complement strand
ACTTGCGACAATTCTTCTATTGTTTTGCTTTGAATTTGTTTGACAGACCCAAATGCAATCAACAATTTTTGGGCAGTTTTTTCACCTATTCCCGAGATTTCAGTCAATTCAGTTTTTAATGTTCTTTTGTCTCTTCTTTCTCTATGGAAAGTTATTGCAAATCTATGAGCTTCGTCTCTAACTTGCTGAATCAATTTAAGCCCTGATGAAGTTTTTGGTATCAAAACTGATTCTGGATTATTAGGAAAAAACACTTCTTCGAGCCGCTTTGCTAAACCAATAACAACAAATTTGTCTAATAAATTCAAGTCTTGAAGCACAGCACAAGCCGAGGACAATTGACCTTTGCCACCATCGATAATTACTAAATCAGGCATTTGCTGATTTTCTTCAATCAACCTCTTATATCTTCTGTGGATTGTTTCACGCATTGCAGCAAAATCGTCATTGCCACCCACAGTCTTTACAATAAACTTTCTATAATCAGATTTTTTTGGTTTTCCATCTTGAAATACAACCATCGAAGAAACTAAATCTGAACCTTGAATATGAGAATTATCAAAACACTCAATCCTTAGAGGCGCTTTCTTAAGATTTAAATCTCTTTGCAAAGCTAAAACTGCATGAGGCTGCGACTGCTCGCGTTTAGCTAATGCTAGTAGGTGTTCTCGCAAAATAAACTCAGCATTAGTATTAGCCATTTCTACAATTTTTTTCTTATCACCTAATTTGGGAATTTGAATACTAATTGGCTTTCCACGTAGTTTTCCAAGCCAATCGCTAATGTATTCAAGTTCTTCCGGTTCATGTGCTAAAAATATTTCTTTAGGGATAAAATCAGACTCTAGATACCATTTTTCTAATGTACGTTGTATCAAATCATTATCATTTTCTAATTCAGCATTATTGATTATATAATGCCTTTTGCCAATCAATTTTCCATCACGAATTTTTAAAACCAGAGTACAAGCAGTTTTATCAATTTTTGCTAAACCGAATATATCTCTATCGATCAAATCAGAACTTACAATTTTTTGTTTAGATGTATAATCTCTAAGAGATACTAGCCTATCTCTTGTTTTTGCAGCGGCTTCGAAATTAAGATTTTCAGAATGTTCTTCCATCTCGCTTTCTAGTTGTTTTTCGAGTTCTTTAGTTTTTCCAAGCAATATTTGAATTGATTGCCTTACATTGTCATTATACTTTTCTTTGCTTACCAATCCTTCGCAAGGACCTTCGCATTTATGAATGTGATAATCAAGGCAAACTCTATGTTTCTTACGATTAATAGAATCATAATTAATATTTAAATCGCAACTTCTAATCTTAAATAATTGGCGAATTGTACGCATTAATTGTTTTATATTTTTTACTTCTGTAAAAGGTCCAAAATATTTAGAGCCATCGCGAATTACTTTTCTTGTTGGAAATATTCTTGGGTAATCCTCATTGGTTACTCTCACATAAGGAAAAGTCTTATCGTCTTTAAGCATAATATTATATTTGGGTTTATGCTTTTTGATAAGAGTATCTTCGAGAAGCAATGCTTCGGCTTCTGAATCTACAAGAATCACTTCAATATCGGCAATCTTGCCAACCAAGGCTTTGGTTTTGGCATCTACGATTCTTCCTTCTTGAAAATAAGAGCGCACCCTATTTCTCAAGTTTTTGGCTTTGCCTATATATATAATTTTTCCGGCTTCATTCTTATATTGATAAATCCCCGGATTAGTAGGCAACCCGGCAAGTTTTTCTTTTAAACTAGCTAATTTTTCTTCGGATATTTCTATCTGAGGTTTGCCCATTTTCTATTTCTTTTTTAAATCAATATCAGTTTGGTACTCGATTTTGTTATTTTCTACTTTGACTGAAGCCTTTGAAAATTCTAAAGTATAAGGTTTAAAAACGATTTGTCCTTTGCCAAATTCTTCTGCTGGTACTGGCAATTGAAAATCGCTGGTCAAAGCTAATGGTATTGTAATAGGTTTTAAAATTTCTGTCAATTCTAATTCAATTTCTTTATAATATGGCAATTTCCAACCTAATACATCTAATTTAATTGCCGCTTTAAGAATTAATTTTTTTGGCAATGGTTTTAAAGTCAGATTGCCTTTGTTATCCGCTTTTACATCTAAGGTTACTTGTTCATTTAAATACATCTGCACATCAGGTTTTGCACTAGCAGATAATCCCATATATTTAACGCTGACATCAACTTTGCCTAAACCTTCAATTTCGATATTTGCATTGATTTTATTATTCTTAAACTCATTAAATTTTAAAGATTTTAGATTAATATCAATATTGCCACTATTCAAATCTACCTGATTTGTATATTTAATTCCAAGAGTGCTTTTTTCTTCGATATAGATTGCAGGAGAAGGTGAAAATTTAAGTTTCAGATCGTCATTTCTCGAAAATGCTATCTTCCCTAATATTTTATTTATAGGTTTAATTGCAATAGTCGTTTCCAAAGATCTATCATTACTAACTTTTGGCATTTTTGTATTAATTTCATTCTCGAGCATACTTATCTTAAGCTTGCTTTCTGCAATTGATTTTTCAGACTCTTCGATACTTGGATAATTGACCGAAGAACAAGAATATAAAGTAAAAACACTTAAAAACAATATTGATATTTTAATAATTTTCATAATATAAGCCTTGAATAATAACTTCAGAAATCAATTTGCTCGAACCAATTCTCGAATTCACATATTGTCCAGCATAAACACCAAGTTTATCTCTCAAATTTTTATTGACTATCATCAATTTAAGCCATTCATACAAATCATTTTCATCATTGACTACCGTCAAAGCTTCTTTTTCGGTAAGAGGAAGAGTATCCGCAGAATTATCGCATTTGGGACCACAAGCCAAAGGAATACCATAGCCAGCCGGTTCGGTAATCGAGTGAACTCCTGCACCAAATGCACCACCAATGTAAGCAGCATGAGCATTTGCATATAATGATAGCAATTTTCCAATAGAATCAGTAATAATATTTTTATCTGAAAATTCTTCTAATTTTTTAGCTTTCTCAATAAATTCTAAAACCTCAGAAAGAAGTACATTATTGGGAAGTTTGGATTTTAGATCCTCAATGGCTTCCTCGCTTGGTTCATGAGGAACAATTATCGCTCTGATATTATTAATACCTTCATCGTTAAGTCTATTTATTGCTTTAATGATAATATCCTCATCTTCTTCCCAGGTAGAGCCGGCAACAAAAACAAAATCACCTTGCTTAAAGAAACCATGTTTTAGAATAGGAGATTTCCTAGCAGTCAGAACTCTTTCGTGTATTCTATCAAATCGAGTATCAGTCATTGTAACTATAGGTATATGCAGTTTCATCAAATCGAAATATTGAGTATGATGCAATGATACAGTATAAATAGTATCAAATAGTTTATAATTAGATCTAAAAAAAGATTTAATAAAGAATAATTTATTAATAATAGAATCTTTAGGAGAAGTTGCATCAATCAAAATTGCTGGGATCTCTCTATCTTTAAGTTCAGTAAGATGATTTTTCCAAAGTTCGTACCTTACGAATACAGCATAATCAGGCTTAATCTTATCAATAAATAATTTAGCATTGCCTTTAGTATCGAAAGGCATATATAAAAATTCATCAGCAAAAGGATATTTTTTTTGATTATTATAGCCGGATGGAGAATAAAAAGAACATATTATTTTAATGTGCGGCTTTTTGAATTTAATTAATTCAATTACTGGTTTTGCTTGTTCAAATTCGCCCATAGACGACACATGAAACCACACTCGCTTTTCATCACTTTGCTTTTCTAATTTTGCATTTAATAAAACTTTGCGCCAGTTTCTTTCCCTTTCTTTTAATTTTGGAAGAATGGGTTGAAGCAATGCTTTTAAAATAATTCCAGCCGGAATCAGTGTTGTATTATATAAAAAATTGTATAAATTCAATTTTTTATCCTATTTCTGTTTTAAAAACAAATAATATAATGCAAAAATAATTAAGAACAATGATTATTCAATGATAAATATGAAAAACAAATTTATTGAAAGACTTGAGCAGGGTGCTCTGCTATTTGATGGAGGAATGGGCACTGAATTATATAATCGTGGTGTTTTTATCAATAAATGTTTCGAAGAGCTAAATTTGACTAATCCAGATCTGATTCTTCAAGTACACGAAGACTACATAAAATCTGGTGCAGATGTAATCGAAACAAATACTTTTGCAGCAGGCAAAATCAAACTAAAACACCATCAACTTGATGATAAGCTTTATGAAATAAATCGAAAGGGTGCCGAAATTGCTGTCAAAGCTGCAAAATCTAATGCCTTTGTTGCCGGTGCTATTGGTCCTTTAGGTTTATTGATCGAACCACTTGGTCCGACATCATATTACGAAGCCGAAAATTATTTCAAAGAACAAATAATCGCCCTTAAAGATGGAGGTGTCGATTTATTTATTTGCGAAACTTTCGTTTATATTGACGAATTGAAAATAGCTATTCAAGCCATTAGAAAATACACAGACTTGCCGGTGATAGCTCAAATTACAATCGATGAAGATCTTACTTCTCTTACAGGTGCAATTCCCGAAGAAGTAGTGCTTCAATTGGAATCTTTGGGTGCTGATGCCATAGGAATTAATTGTACTGTTGGTCCGCAAATTATGTTGAATTGGCTCGAAAGAGTTAGAAAAATTACAAATCTCAAAATTTCGATTATGCCTAATGCCGGCAAACCAAAAAATATAGATGGTAGAAATATTTATCTTACTTCTCCTGAATATCTTGGAGAATATGCTAAACATTTCATTAATGCCGGTGCTGATATTATTGGTGGTTGCTGCGGAACAGGACCCGAGCATATAAAACGTATGAGAAATATGCTTGATTCAATAAAGCCAGACTTGAAGAAAAAACAATTTGTGCTCAAAGAATCAGCCACTCCAATCGAAACAAAACCAGTGCAACGCGAGCAGAAATCAAAATTATCAAGAAGGCTTTCAGACGGGAAATTTGTTACTTTGGCAGAATTACTTTCGCCTCATGGATCTTTAGCACAAAAGGAAATTGAGAAAGCTAGAGATTTATATTTCTTTGGTGTAGATGCAATTAATATTCCAGACGGACCAAGAGCCAGCGCAAGAATGTCTGCTTTATCTTTAGCTGTTCAAATTCAACAAAAAGTAGGTATCGAAACTGTATTGCATTATGTTTGCCGAGATAGAAATGTTATCGGTATTCAATCTGATTTGCTTGGAGCATATTCTCTTGGATTAAAAAACATACTTGCCATTACTGGCGATCCACCAAAACTTGGTAATTATCCTGATGCTACAGCTGTATTTGATGTTGATTCTATTGGTTTGGTCAATATAATAAACAGGCTCAATAATGGATTGGATATTGCAGGCAATAAAATAGCAAATGGCAGCAATTTGTTTGCCGGAGTAGGAGCTAATCCCGGTGCTGTAAATTTAGACGAAGAAATCAGAAGATTAGATTGGAAAGTAGATGCAGGAGCAGAATATATAATTACTCAACCGATATTCGATTTAGATATTTTTTATAAGTTTTTAAAGCGAATAGAGCATATAAAAATTCCGATAATTGCTGGTATATGGCCCCTTACTTCTATTAGAAATGCAGAGTTCATGAACAACGAAATTCCCGGATGTAATGTACCAGAATATATTTTAGAACGACTAAGAGATTTAGCAGAAGATAAAGAAGCAAGTCTTAACGAAGGTATTTTGATAGCTAGAGAAATTTTAGCAAAACTAAGAAA
>JAUQWR010000324.1 GCA_030835065.1 Candidatus Kapaibacterium sp. | reverse complement strand
TCAACAAATCTAAATCTGCATCATTATCGTAATCAATCCAAGCTAAACTTCCAGCTCTCACATTTCGAAGATCGATTGTTTGTTCTACAAAATTGCCGTTATTATTCTTATAAATTAAGGTAATTGGTTTGTAATCCGGATCGACACCAGCAGAACCACTTAAAGCTATATCAATATCGCCATCATTGTCATAATCTCCAAAGCATACCGACCGAGGAGAACCTGTGACTCCTTTAAGAGTTTGAACTTCTACAAATTCAATTCTATCATCAAATATTTTACCATCATTCCTTAAAATCTTAGTATTTTTTGAATTATCATTTGACTGATAGCATATAAGCATATCCATATCATTATCGCCATCATAATCAAAAAAGAAAGAGTTGAATGTTCCATTGAAATAATTTAAATTATTTGCAATTGGATAAATGTATAATGGCTTGAATGTACCATTTTTTTGATTCATATAAACCATTCTATCAGCAACCACATCAAGCCAACCATCAGCATCAATATCAACAAATCTCGCTTGAATAATCAAACCATTTTGATGCGCCGGAAAAGGGTTGATATCAGTAAACATTTGAGCATTTAAATCCGCCGAAAAAACAAGCAGTAATATCAACAATTGATAAAATATATTCTTTTTCATGATTACTCCTTATTACTAATTGTTGATTCAACAATAATTGTAACTGTTCGGCTATAAAATCTGCCTTCTGGCAAATTATTGTCGTATATTAACTGAGAAGAGCCAATAGGATGGATCTTCGAATCGGGTCTGCTTATTGCATTTGCGCTTGCTTTTGCTCTGTCTTCAGCCAATTGCTGATTTCTCTGAGCAATTCCAGAACGATCAGCATATCCATAAATGTTAATATCCGCTTCAGATGATATTTTTTGTTTTATCAGATTTGCAATTTTCTTATTTGGTGCAGTTAATTCTGCCGAATTGAAATCAAATAATATCAAACTATATTTATCGATAGACTTATCTTTTTTGCCTTCATCTCTCTTCTTTTGAATTGATACAGCATTTACATTGATAGATTTCAAATCTGTTTCGTTTTCATTGTTATCATTGTCTTTAGCAGTCAATACATATTCAACTTTCTTCCAATTAATTGAACTATTGGTCAAGTCTTTAGTTAAGAGCCAATCAATTTGCGGTGGAATACTACCTTTACCTTCAAATTCTTTAATAGTTTGCCCTTCATGCAAAACAAAAAGTCTCCATTCTTTTATAGGAACAGAAGAACTAAATGAAGTTTTAAATCTTAAAATAGGAGGATTAGCAGTTCGTAAAGTATCTTCAATAATAACTGGTTCAAGAATTCTTTCATTATTAGAACTAAATTCAGCCCGACGATTTTCTTGAATACCGTCGTTATGAGCCGAAGAACTTGGTTTTTCTGGTAAGTTTCTTTTTTGAATTTTAATTCTATCAGGATTAATACTCCAAACATTAGTCAGGTATGATTTAAGTATTTCTGCTCTTTTTTCAGAAAGACTCAAATTAGATTTTTCCAAATTTTCGTCTGAATTGCATCCAGTAATCGTCAAGTCGGCATCTTTAATTTGATTAAGTCTCCAGCCAATAATATTTAATATTTTTTTATATGTTTCCAGAGCATCTAAATTTTTTAAAGAATTTATTCCAAATTGATTAGTTTCAGAACTACTCATTATTTCTAATCTATTTGGAATATCATAAGTATTTTCATCAAAGAAAATATATGACAAAAGAGGTTGGACATTTGTAGATAAGAATTCTTCAATTCTAACTACTTGCAAGTCAGGAGTTTCTAATCCATTATCATTCACACCAACAGCACTAATATCAAGTTTCAAATCAGAGATTCTTTTAAGTTCTGCCGATTTGGGTTTAAATGGAGTAGCTGGCTTTTGCTTCACAATATTTGGTTTTGGCAGATACAATTCCTTTTTAGGTTCAGGAATAGGCTCTTCTTCAATTAGATTATAAGCAAAACCAACATTAAATCTAATCGAATTTATCGACCAATTTGTATTTTTTGCAATATCACTAAGACCATAATTAGCAGAAATCGATGGAGTAAGGCAATAATTTTGTGATTTATCCAAAAAGAAATCATATTTAATAGAAGCATAAATAGAATAATTCAAAGCATTCAGACCATCAATCTCGCCATCATATATATTTCTTGTATTTGAATTATTATCCTTGAAAACCAAATTATCGGGAGAACTAATCTTTTCTCTCTGATTCATATCAGCTTTATTGAGATAATCCAAAGAAAAACCTAAGTTTAAACTCAGTTTAGAACTAAATCTTATTGATGCATAAGGGATTAGAGCAAGTTTATTGATTTTTGAATCAATTCTATAATTCAAATTACCTTGTACTTTATTCCCATCATCACCAAAAAGTTTTAATTCATCGTTTTCTAAAACTGCATCGAGACTGGCATATTCCGTCTTAAGTCCTAAAGAAAATGATTTAGCTAAAGGTAGTTCATAGAATAAACCTAAAGAAAATCCATTACCATTACCTCCATCATAAATTGGGCAACAGCTCGGAATGATACCAACATTACTAAACTCCGAATTATGCATATTAATGCCATAACCAAATTCAAAACCGAATTTTGATATTAAATTGTCTTGCGCATTAATTGGTAGATTAGTAAATATTATAAATAGCAATAAGTAGAGTTTTTTCATAAACACCCCATTGTTTAGCATTCAAATTGTTTGGTTTTATTTATAATTCTAAACGAATGTATAAATTTATTATTCTATAATATTACTATAATAAAAAAAAGCTGCCCTAAGGCAGCTCTGTACAAATAATCAAATTTTTTAAAATTACCAAATAACAACTCTTTCAGCTTCAGGTCTGAATAACTTATTATTAGGTTTAACGTCGAAAGCTTCATAATAAGGTTTGAAGTTTGGCATTACACCATTTACTCTGGCATCAGCTGGAGAATGAACGTCGTCTTTCAATCTGCGTTTCAATTCTTCAGGACGAATATTAGAGCGCCATACTTGAGCCCAAGACAACAAGAATCTCTGATCTTGAGTAAATCCATCGATTTTCTCATTAAATTTGCTTTCTTTCAAAGCTTTTTGAAGAGCCACATGAGCTACTGTAATGCCACCAATATCAGCAATATTTTCGCCTAAAGTCAATTCACCATTAACATATAATGAATCTAATTCAACAAATTTATTAAATTGATCTACAAGAGGTTGAGTTTGCTTTTTAAAGTTTTCAGCATCTTCTTTTGTCCACCAATCATTTAAATTGCCATTAGCATCATATTGTCTGCCTTGATCGTCGAAACCATGAGTCATTTCATGACCAATAACCGCACCGATACCACCATAATTTACTGCATCATCACCATCTTTGAAGAAGAATGGAGGTTGAAGAATAGCAGCAGGAAATACGATTTCATTCATATTAGGGCTATAATAAGCATTAACTGTTTGAGGAGTCATGTGCCATTCGCCTCTATCGACAGGTTTTCCAACTTTGCTCATCATATAATTGAATTCGAATTCATTAGAAGCCATAATCAAAGCAGAAAAGCCTTTAGATTTGTCAATATCAAGACCTGAATAATCTCTCCATTTATCAGGATAGCCAATTTTAACTTTCATTTTTGCTAATTTTTCTTTAGCTTTAACTTTTGTTTCAGCACTCATCCAAGCTAAGTTTTGAATTCTTTCATCCAATGCTTTTCTTAAATTTTCAACTAATACTAACATTTTCTTTTTAGCTTCTGCAGGGAAGAATTTTTCTACATAAACCTGGCCCACAGCTTCGCCTAAAGCAGAATTAGTAGTTTCTAAAACTCTTTTCCATCTATCTTTAATTTTTTTACTTCCTGAGAAAGTCTTGCCATAGAAGTCAAAATTAAGATTTACATAATCATTTGGCAAATAGTCTGCCATTACATTTAATACATTAAATCTTAAATATTCTTTCCATACTTCGATAGGAGTTTCTTTAATGATTTTAGAAATACCGGAGAAGAATTTAACAGAAGTAACGTTAATATCACCGGGATTAGCTAAACCAATACCATTGAAATATGCATTCCAATTGAATGCCGGACACATTTTTTGAAGTTTAGCAAGATCAATTTTATTATAAGTTTTTTGAGGATCTCTTTGTTCGAGCATAGTCATAGAAGTATTAGCCAATTTAGTTTCCAAAGCCATGATAGCTTCGCTATTTGATTTTGCAGTTGTAGGATTTTTATCAGCCAATTCAAATAATTTACCGATAAACTCAACGTACTTAATTCTTAATTCTTTAGAGCGAGCATCTTGCTCAGTATAATAATCGCGGTTTCCCATACCTAGACCGCCTTGAGCCAATTGGAAAATAACCATTTCAGAATTTTTTTCATCTTGACCAGAATAAACACCAAAAAGAGGATTTACACCTTTTTTGTGTAAGTCAGCAATGATTGAAGCAAGATCGTCAGTAGATTTAATAGCAGCAATTTTATCTAATTCTGCTTTGATAGGAGCTAAACCATTTTTTTCGATAGCAGCAGAATCCATACCGGCAGCAAACATATCACCGATTTTTTGCTTATTTGAACCTTTAGAGCCAGGATTCTTAGCAGCATCTTCCATAATTGAGCGCAAATTCTTATTATTATCTTCCTGAAGAATATTGAATGCACCCCATCTAGAATATTCATCCGGAATTGGATTGGACTTCATCCAAGCACCGTTGGCATATTTGAAGAAATCATCGCCGGCACTGATTGTAGTGTCCATATTTTTTGGATCGATAGCTTTAACGCCATCACTATGGCTCAAAGATGATTTGCCACAAGAGGAAATCAAAGAAGCCATCATAAGACCTGCCGCAAAAATGTGGCTTTTCTTAATAAACATACTATACCCTAATAATTAAAATTGAAAAACAATTTTTTACAATTTATCACATATTTTTTTTAAATATGCTAGATTTTAGAGCTAAGTTCACACACATTTAGCTTGCCCTAAATCTAAAATAGTATGGATTACGAATAAATTTTTAAAAAGTTTCAAAAAAAATGGCTGTAATGAAAAAAATCATAACAGCCATCAAAAAATCTAATAGAATATTATTAGAAATTCGTATCATATTGCCTTAAATTATCAAGTAGAGTTTCATGGATTGATTTTATCAATTCTGCAGGTTTTAATACCACAATAGCATGATTCCAACTTAACAACCAAGCAATAAAATCAGTAGAAAGCGGAACTTTCATTTCAATAACGAGTGTTCCATTATCTTCTTCAGTCAATTTTTGAGTAGAATGCCACTTGCGATTTCTAAAATAATGTGCAAATTCTTTTTTTACTTCGAACATTACTTTTTTAGGTTCGCCCCAAAACACACCGAAACGAAATTTAGTCCACTCAAGAAAATCAAAGTTTGGAAGATCAGCTTTATACTTGTCCATATAGTTGATAGAACTAAAATTTTGGATAGCCATAGCTATATGAGAGCTGTGTTTAGGTACATAAGCAACCACATAGAGCGAACCTGCATAAGAAAACATTCTACGAGGCATAATAATAATTTCTTTTTCATTACCTTTAGATAAGGAGTCGTAGCTTACTTGAATCCAGATCTGTTCAGTAATGCTTTTGATCAGTTTTCTTATGATTGGGTCAAATTGTGTATAATCAAATTGACCAATATTTTGATCCCAATACATACTTTGTTCGTCAAAAACATCGAAAGGAGCAATTTTTTCAATTTTATTAGCCAATCTTTCGACATCTTCCTGAATAACAGTGCCAGAGAAGGTTTTCAAATGAGCTTTTAAAA
>JAUQWR010000323.1 GCA_030835065.1 Candidatus Kapaibacterium sp. | reverse complement strand
CAATGGAGTTCCTATCAAATCGACTCCTCTAACTAACTCATCAGGTCTGCCATCTACATATATTTTAAATACAACAAGTGGTGTAACGTTGAAAGCATTTGGAATGGTTCTCGAAGTAAATGTAAATCCACCAGAAACAGTTTCAAAATATAAACCATATTCTTTGTTTTGTTTTTTTGCTTCGATTATCAAAAGTTTTCTTAAGCTATCATTGCTAACTGTTTGCTTGACGTTTACAATTAAATTAGACTGACGCGAAACACATGAATAGCCTGCTTGCTTTCTTCCATGACCATTTGAATTCGAAAAGCTTTCAATTGGATTGCGCGACATCAGGAAGTTTTTAAAAATTCCATTCTCTACAGTTACAACTTTTTGGGCTTTCACCCCTTCATCGTCGAATTGGTAAAATCCAGATATTTCTTCATTATTCAATGTTTTAATTGTAGGATCGAAAACAACATCAATAAATTCAGGCAATATTTTTTTACCTACAGATTGCTTAAAGGTTTGACTGGAATTAGGATCTTTTTCTCTATGCCCTTCCACTCTATGACCAAAAATTTCATGGAAAAACACACCGGAAGCCTCTCCAGATAAAATAGCAGGACCGGTAAATGTAGAAGCCAATGGAGCATTTCTTAATTTATCCAAGAGATTAACAATTTCGAGCAAATCTTTCTCAATTTGTTCATCACTTGGCAAATCTTCAGGGAAATATGCAAAATAGCTTTTATACAAAGGTAAACTCATTCCGTCATCAGCTTTAGTTTTAGCTGATATAAACAGTCTAGCACCAGTTTCAGCCCATTGTAGTTTTGAGCCTTCGGAACTAATGAACATTTTATTTCTCACTTCAGTGCTCAAATAAATATCACCATCATATAGCCAGGAGTATTTATTGAATATTGAAGAAATTTTTCTTAATCTCGCAGCCCACTTAACAGTATCAACAACAAATACTTCATTTGAAGATTTAGAAGTTTGAGATATTTCGTGTTTTATCCAATCAGATTGAAACTCAACAGGTTTTTCAATTGAAAAATCAGCTGAAGTATCTTCTTCTGCAACTTTTACGGCTTTATTAGTGAGAGCTTTTTCA
>JAUQWR010000322.1 GCA_030835065.1 Candidatus Kapaibacterium sp. | reverse complement strand
TAATTCGCAACCTTGTAACTAATGCAATCAAATTTACTCCAAATGATGGTGAAATTAATATTTATGCTGTTGAGCATGATAATCATTGGGACATTTGTATAGCTGATACCGGAGTAGGCATTAGCGAAGAAGATCAAAGCAAGCTTTTTAGAATTGATATTGCCCACACAACTATTGGAACAAATTACGAAAAAGGTACCGGTGTTGGACTTATTCTTTGTAAAGAATTTATTTCACGTCATAAAACCTCAGATGAAACAGGTAATATTTTTGTTAGAAGCGAACTTGGCAATGGTTCTACTTTCATATTTACTCTTCAAAAGTATATCGGTACATATTGATGTAACTAATATTACAAAATTTCGTAATATCCTTAAAATGATTTTTATAAAATTTAGGATAATGAAATGAAAAAGTTTTTATTTTTGATTTTGGCAATATTATCATTTACTTCAATAAACTCATTTGCTAATAATACTGATACTAATAGCGTCAATGCTTCTAACTGGAATTTTGCTCAAGATTTTGCTTTTTTTCAAACAAGTAAATCTTATTTCATTCAAAAATCTCCAACAATAGAAGTTCAATATGGACTTGCAAAGCAAAATTTTATGCACGATAATTTTGATGCAAAATTTGGTAATCTTGGCGATCTAGAATTTCGCTTAGGCTCTACCTCAATTTTTAAATACAAGTATGATACAGTATCAAATGTTGTTGAATTCGAAAATCAATACTTGTATATTGGTAATCTAAAATCTGAGCTAACCAGCAAACAACCTGATAATTACGATATTAATGCTAGAGTTTGGAGATTTGGTGTTGATACAAAATCGGGTTATGGCTATAAATTTGGCGAAGATGCTTACTTACTTCTGTATGCCAATTCCGGTTATGGCTGGTTTTTCCCTGATTATGAAGTATCAAAAAATCCTTCTTCCAATCCGGCAGTAGTTCAAAAATCTAAAGAAGCTATCAAAGTTTTTGGCAATAATTTACGATTTGGAGAAACTTTTGAAACCGGTATGACTATGTATATGACCAAAAACTTGGGCTTAAGTGCAGCATACTCTAGTTCACATATTTTCCCGCGTTATATGTTTTGGAAGCAATCTGGTTCGATGATTATCGAAGCTGTAGGTGGTGGTATAATCGACATTTTTGTTTCTGAAGTTGGAAAATCTATGCCTGAAATAACACCTGTATTAAATCTTTTGCTAAAAACAGGATATAATTATGGAATGTATGAACTTAAAAAAGAAAAAATGGCTTGGCCATTCAATACTGCTTCACCACTTCAAATAAATTCATTCAAAGTAGGACTTAGCTTTAAAGTATTTTAATTATTTATTAAATAATAATATTTAAAGATATTAATATAAATGCTTGATCTTCAAAACTTTTTTTGAAGGTCAAGCATTAATTTTTTGAATTAAAACAATTTATAAATAATTATTTCTAAATGCATTAGGTAATAACTCACCCAAAGAAAATTGACTAATCTTTTCAATATCCCTATTTTCATTAAGAGCAACACCATA
>JAUQWR010000321.1 GCA_030835065.1 Candidatus Kapaibacterium sp. | reverse complement strand
ATGACATTGCTATTGCATTTATGGATACAAATTTCAATGCTTATTCAGCATTAGAACTACTCAAAAAGCAAAACTTAGATATACCTCTTTTCGCATTTGGAACTGAAGAAAATCCCAACGAGATACATGCTGTAATGAAATCCGGAGCAGTTGATTTTTTCCAGATTGATATGCTTGCACGGCTTGTGCCTGCTGTCCAAAGAGAAATAAAAGACGCAGCTATAAGAAAAGAATCTGTCAAACTATTTACTGATTTGCAAGCATTAGACTTCGAATTCAAGAAGATTACCGGAACCTCAAAATTTGCTAATATCAACGAAGACATCGAACATATTTTTGAGCCTATTGCAAGCGATAAGTCTGTGGATGGTTTAGACTTAATGAACACGATACTTGAAAACATTCCGAATATGATTTACGTCAAAGACGTCAAGGATTTAACTTTCAAGTATATAAACAAAGCAGGTGAAAAGCTTACAGGGTTCAACCGTGACGAGCTTATTGGAAAGAATGTATTCGAATTGTTTATTAAAGACTTTGCAGACCATTATCACAGCAAAGACTTAGAGCTTCTTCAAGAGAAAAAGCCAATAGAAATAAGCGAAGAAATGGTATTGACAAAAGATAATAAGCTTAAAATATTTTATACAAAAAAATTATTGATTGAAGATCACGAGGGCAATCCTAAATTTCTTCTTGGTATATCTGAAGACTTGACGGAATATATTAAAGCTCAAGCTGAGCTTAGAAAATCTGAGATGCGATTTGCTAAGATTTTCCATGCTAGTCCTGTTGCTATATTTATTATTAGAAATAATGATAAAAAGATAATTGATGCCAATAGCAAGTTTTTAGAACTTATGAAGTACTCTAGAGAAGAATTTGTCGATAAAAATGTTAACTCTTTGAATATTTTCAATAATGAAGTACAAAAAATAATTCTTATCAACGAAGCATCTGCATTTAGTCACGGCGAACCAAAAGAAATAGAATTTTTGACGAGCGAAGGAAAAGTAATTACTTTATTGACTTCAATCGAGCAAATGCATTTCGACAAAGAGTCGTGGATTATTTATATTGGTGTCGATATATCGGAACGCAAAAAAGCTACTCTTGAGATTGAATCTGCACTCGAAAAACAAAAAGAATTGAATTCATTAAAAACTCAATTTATTTCTATGATTTCTCATGAGTTTCGCACTCCGCTTACTACCATAATGCTATCGACAGACCTACTGAAGCGTTATGGCGACTCATGGAATCCAGACGAAAAATCTCGTCATTTCCAGAGAATTCAAGATACAATTCTCAAAATGACACAATTGATGGAAAACGTTTTGATAATTGGTCGTATCGATTCGGGCAAATTCCAATTTAATCCCGAGCCAATGGACTTACAGGGATTCTGCTTCTCTATTGCAAAAAATCTTGAATTCAGCCAAAACGGAACGCATAAAATCAATATTCAATTCAACGGCAACAACGAAGAAGCCCACGTGGACGAGAATCTTCTAGGTTTGGTACTCAACAATCTACTTTCTAATGCTATTAAGTATTCTCCAAATGGGTCTGTAGTAGATTTTATAGTAAACTGCAACAATGTATCCGCAGAATTGATAGTAAAAGACAGAGGAATAGGAATACCGGAAGAAGAGTTAAACCTTTTATTCCAGTCATTTTTCAGAGCTTCAAACGTTGGCTCGATTGCCGGATATGGTCTTGGGCTTTCGATAGTAAAGAAATGTGTGGATACTCATAGAGGCAAGATAGACGTAAGAAGCGTAGTAGGCAAAGGCACAACCTTTATTGTCTCAATTCCTATCAATATCACAAAAAACGAAGCAATAGCACTTGCAGCAATACAATCATA